>CAZFGY010000001.1:0-4500 GCA_964518465.1 uncultured Candidatus Saccharibacteria bacterium
CCTTGTAAGCGGCAGGTCGTCGGGGCAGAGCCGACACACGGCTCCATTTTTTTGTGGCAAGAATCAATTAGGATTAGATTTGTTTACGGCGATTCGAGGAGGAAGCTGGGGTGCGACGAGCAGGAGTAGCGTGACGGGTAGTGGCGACGGCTTTAGAATTGCTACGCATAGCGGTGCGTCGAGTGCCGCGTTTCTGAGCGGCGAGGCGGGCATTGGCAGCGATCTGAGCTTCGATGCGGGCGGTAGTGTCGGCGAGGGCTTCGGCGTCACCGGTTGACTCATGAATAGCTAAAATTAGCCGCAAAGTATTCGTGCTATGATCGATTTCGTAAGCTTTTTCGAGAGCTTCAAGGGCGGCCTTGATTTGACCGAGTTTTTCTTTGGCTTTGGCAAGTGCAATAAAACGTGCCGGGACATCATTTTCTAATTCGATGGCTTGCTCGAACGCCATGGCGGCTTTTTCGTAGGCGCCAGTTTCTAGATAGATGAGGCCGACGTTGTGTAATGAGGAGGGGTTATTGTCCAGAGATTGGGCGATTTCAAAGCATTCGATGGCTTCGTCGAATTTTTGTTCTTTGGCATAGAGAATGCCGAGACGGTTGTAGGCGGCGGCGTTTTTCTCGTCAAATTTGAGGATGGTGAGGAGGGCTTTTTCGGCGCGGAGCGGCTTATGGTCGCGCATTGAGGTCTGAGCGGCGCTCCAAAGTTTACGCATCTGAATATCATAGCGCGCGTTATGGGGCACTTCGGCATGGCGACGCTTGAAAATTGGGAACAAAAAGACCAGATAAATCGACAGCAGTGCAATAAGTGCAATACCTAGCATAGTTTTATTTTAACATAAATCGGCGACGATATGGAGCTTTATATGACCATTTTGATTGAGATGCTCGTAGAGCTTGAGGAAATTAGGTAGTTTGGTGAGAAATTTGGGATTGTTGGTCTTGAGATAGGATTTATAGAGTAGTTCGATAGCGGTGCCGACGACTTGGAGGGCTTGAGTGCGGGGTTGAGGTTTGGCTTTGGCGAGGTCAGTTGCGAGATCCGAGAGTTCTTGGGGAGTGGCGGCGATGAGCCTTTTGGCGGTGGTGAGGATTTTTGCAGGGGCTTCGGGAGGCTGATCGAGATTGCTGGTGAGGCGGGGGAAGAAAATTTGGGCGCGCGAGAGAATAGTAGGGAGGAGTGCCGAGGGTTGTTTGGTGAGTAAAATGAAGTGGCAAAATTCACGAGGCTCTTCGAAAGTTTTGAGAAAGGCATTCTGGGCAGCTTCGTTCATCGCGTCGGCAGGAGCAATGACATAGAAACGGTGGGATGTTTCGCGATTATTGGTCAAGGCGATAAAATCACGAATTTGCTCGACGGTAATGATCTCGGAAGCTTTGTCTGAAGCGGGGCGAAGGTAGAGGGGGTTTTTGAGCTTGAGCGGTAGGTCGGGAGAGACGACAAAAACTGTGCAGCTAGTGCGGGCGGCGATGGTAGGAATATCTTTGAGATTATCGAAAAACATCGTAAAAAATCTCTGGCGTAGCGGCAGTAAAAACTTTGCGAACATTCCCTATCGGGCTAGGAATGGTGATCTCTAGTTCTTTGGCATGAAGCATGAGACGTTGCTTGGGGTGAGTAGTCGGGCCGTAGACCGGATCGCCGAGGATGGGGGTGCCGAGATGCTGGAGATGGACGCGAAGCTGGTGAGTACGGCCAGTCGTAGGCTTTAGTTCTAGAAGGGAGTATTGATCATTTTGCTGCAATACTTTGTAGTAGGTTTGGGAGGGCTTACCGTTTTGGTCGACTTGGAAGGTAGTAGGACGTTTTAGATTGCGAGCGATGGGTAAGTCAATGAGGGCGACAGGAAGCTTCGGATGGCCAGAAACGATGGCGAGATAAGTCTTATGTGCCTTACGATCCTGAAATTGTTTGCGAAGCATCGTCTGTGTATCAGGATCTTTCGCGAGGATTACGACACCGCTGGTGTCACGATCAAGCCGGTGGACGAGTAGGCCGTAATTTTCCAGTGTGGCTTCGGGGCAATATTCCCCTTTGGCCATGCTGAGAAGGCCGGAGGGTTTATCAAGCACGAGGACATGTTCGTCTTCGTAAATGATGGGTGGGCATGTAGGAATGGCTTTCTCGGCGGGGAGATGTAGCTCGAGCTTAGCGTCGGGAAGGATCTTAGCGTTAGGTTTCGTAATGGTTGAACCGTCGACCGATACAAAGCCAGATTTAATGAAGGTTTGCAGACTGGAGCGATTGTACTCGGGGTGTGCTTTGACTAAGAGATGGTCGAGACGAAATTTTTCTGGGGCTGAGACTTGCTCGGGTAATGCGGTGTCGCCGTTGATGACGCGAGACAGTTTGGGTTTGCTGAACTTTTTGCCAGTAATAATCATGGAGTTATCTCAGATGTAAAGCTTTCTGGACGGTGTATAGTTTAGTATTTGCGGTGGTGTTGGCGTAAGCTTCCCCGACCGAAAGAAGTTCGAGGATCATGTCGTCGGTGATGGCAGAAAGGGATTCCTGGAAAGTTTCGAGGAAAGTGGCGACGCTCTCGGCGACTTTTTGCTTGAGATCGCCATAGTGGGTCTCACCGGCCCAAGTCGTAATGACTGTCTGGAGGGGGATGTCATTAACTAAAGCCTCGATTTGTAGCAGGTTGCTAATGCCGGGCTGATTAAACATATCGTATTGGATTTTACCAACGGAATCGGTAGTGGCGGACATGATTTTTTTGCGCACGCTATCGGGGCTGTCCGAGATCATGATTTTGCTATTAGCAGAGGCGGCAGATTTGCTCATTTTCTTTTCAGGATTCTGGAGGTCGCGAATGCGGATACCGTCGTCCAGCTGCATGAATTTAAGCTGATCTTCTGGCTTGGCAGGTAGTGTGAAAATATCGCCAAAACGATGGTTGAAACGTTCCGCGAGCCGTCGAGTGAGCTCAAGATGCTGGAATTGGTCTTCGCCAACAGGGACATATACGGCATCATAAAGCAAAATGTCTGCAGCCATTAGCACGGGATAGTCGAAAATACCGACATTAATAGTGGCTTTACCTTCGCTCTTGTCCTTAAATTGAGTCATGCGATTTAGCTCGCCCATATTAGCGGTGCAATTGAGAATCCAGCAAAGTTCGGAGTGGGCAGGGACGTGAGACTGCCGGTAGAAATGAACGTTTTGATTAATCTTCAACCCGGCGGCGAGATAGTAACGGAGTGAATTGAGCAAATTAGTTTGTAGCTCGCCATCGATGTCGGAGATAATTGAGTGCAGATCGGGGACGAAGATGTTGACTTGGGACTGATTACTATGAGCGTTGGCAAGACGAACCATGGGCAAGAGAGCGCCTAGAAAGTTGCCAAGTGTGAACTCGCTATTGATGCGAAGCCCGGTGAGGATGGTAGGATATTTGGTGTTCATGATATGATTATACACTAGTGTTGGACCAATATCCAGCGCCACCAACGTTACGAATTTACTGAGTGTCTATCCATGGGTCAGGATTCCCGGCGCGGAGGAGGAGCTGGGATGTTTTCTCTTATACCCATAGCCTAAGTAGAGACTAGGCAACGGAGAGGGTGACCACGGAAACGTTGATGTACAGCATATAAGACCTTTGTGTAAGCGTCTAAGTGATAAGCACTTGCAGATCCATCGGTGGATCTCGCCCATTCATAGATAGCATAGCCTATGTAGCGCATGTCGCCTCTGTTTAGCACCCAAGTATGTCCGCTGCGGACGAAGCTCTTTTCCATAGATCAGCCTAGCAAGAGGCAACGGAGGGTAAAGCCGCCGAAGCGACGATAGCTATAGGAAGATCCAATACGGTCAGGATTAAAGTGAAGATAATGAGCGTCGATGGGTGGATTAACGATAGAAGACCAAAAATATCCACCGGCATTAACATGTCGAGCCTGTTGAAAGCCGATGTGCGGGAAGATGTCTCCGGCGCGGAGGAGCTTCGTCCGCAGCGGATTATGTAATGACAAAAAAGGTGTATTAGAATATATTGAAGGAACATTTCTTTATAGTTCAAGAGCTGCTGTCAATAAGGCTTATTATGCACGGTTCATTTGGGGATCGACTAAGGATTATAAAGATCAAATTACCCAAGCTTTTTCCCTCCGCTGCCTAGTCTCTACTTAGGCTATAGGTATGAGAACGATCCAAAAACGCTTCCTCCGCGCCGGAGATGTTAATCCTTGGCCCAAAGATCAACTCATAAGAGACGTTGGGGTTAATGCCAATTATTGGTCATCTGTTGTTTACAATAACGACGCTCAACAACTCTACTTTAATTCAAGTAGCATTTACCCATCCAATCATTACTATCGCCGCTATGGTTTTACCCTCCGTTGCCTCTTGCTAGGCTGATCTATGGAAAATGATGTGATCTTATAAAAAACGTCGTGTATTGCATTATGGCATCAACTATGGTATGATGACTGTGTCGGGGTATTAGCTCAGTTGGCTAGAGCGCTTCAATGGCATTGAAGAGGTCATGAG
>CAZFGY010000001.1:4510-42694 GCA_964518465.1 uncultured Candidatus Saccharibacteria bacterium
TACTCCACCAGAATTTGAAATTATTGAAAATATCTTTTGTAATATATTTGCAGAAGATATTTTTGTTTTCAAAGTCTATCTACTGAAAATATTTCTAATCGACGACTTATTGCCTTAACTAATATGTTTTTTTAAAAAAACACGTCAAGACCATCTCAGTAAATGATATAATATAGCAATACGACTAAACAGAAGAAATCCCAAATAATTATCCCCGCCGGCATACATCCGTGGCCACACGAACTTCGCGTGGCTGATATTCTGGCACTTGCTGGACACACGGTAGAGTTTTTGCCGACTAGAACTCAGAAAACGGCTGATATTTTACTCGATAGGGTAGAATATGAGATTAAATCCCCACTGACCAACAACCCTAAGAAAATCATTCGCAATGTTAAACGAGCCCTCCAACAATCTCCGAATGTCATTATTGACTCATCAAGAATTAAAGGTATGCGTGACGATGTCTTGCGTGAGCTTCTTGTAGGTCGTGCCAAAGACCAAAAGACACTTAAGCGATTATTACTTATCACCAAACACGGTCAGATCATTGACATCAAAGCTATGGTCTGATATACTGAAACTGTTGAAGTTCTGCACGGGGTGTAATGCTCCTACCGCAGAGCTTCTTTTTTAGTGGATATTTTTGTTTATGGGGATGGTTTGGTATAATAATGCCTAGACATATGATGAAAGACGCTCTTGATTTTGCGGTGCTAGCGATATTGTATTTCTTGGTATTCTACCGACGGTGGAAAGCGCGGGGCAAGGATGTGCTGTTTGTGAACACAGTAATGTATATTTACTTGACTTTTGTGCTGTACTTTACTTTGATGCCAGTGATTGCTTCGATGCCGTTTGTATTTCGCCACTCTTATCGTTCGATGAACTTAGTACCTTTTATTGACGTGACATTGGGTAGAGGAGATTTTGCGAGGCAGATTTTACTCAATATTGTGATGACGATGCCTTTTGGGTTTTTGTTACCGTTGGTGAAGCCGGGGAGAATGAATCTGGCGAAAGTAATCTTGCTGACGTTTTTGTTGAGTTTCGGTATTGAAATTATGCAGCTACTTTTGAGTAACTTTCGGTCGTCTGACATTACAGATATTATTACGAATGTAACTGGTGGGGTGGTAGGCTATGGCTTTTACTTGATTTTCCGGCCATTAGTGAATAGTTTGATGGATAAAATGAGAAAATTGCCAGAAGGCGATACTTCTGGCAAGGGCTAGGCGTAATTTAGTTGACGACGGCACCATCGACAGAGAGAATAGAGCCGCTGACATAGCTAGCTAGGTCACTAGCGAGGAAGAGAAAAGCGTTGGCGATTTCTTCAGGATCTCCGGCGCGACCGAGGGGGATATTGGCGGTTAATTTGTCTTGCAAATCTTTGGGAAGGGCGGCAAACATGTCGGTATTGGTGACGCCGGGCGCGACGGCATTGACACGAATATGATCTTTGCCTAGTTCGCGAGCTAGCGATTTAGTAAGGCCATTAACGGCGAATTTTGAAGCAGGATAGCCGCAGCCGCTAGGTTGCCCGTAGAAGCTGACGATTGAGCTGGTGTTGATAATGCAACCTGATCCGGCTGTTTTCATGTATGGGATGACGGCCTTCGAGCAGGCGAAGAGTGCTTTGACGTTTAGATTCATAATTTGTTCAAAACTGGTTTCAGGATATTCATAAATCGGTTCGCGAGCGGAAATGCCGGCATTGTTGACGAGAATATCGATTTTGTGGTGTTTATCTACAATTTCCTTCATCGCCGCTTCGCAAGCGGAGCAAGTCGTAATATCGGGTGCCATTCCAGAGACCGAGTAATAGGCGTTTTGTGATAGCAGTTTTGTTACGGCTTGATCGGCACTGTCTTGGCGTGAACCAAAAAGGATGACGTTTGCTCCCTGATCGAGAAATTTTTTCACGATTGCAAAGCCAATACCACGAGTGCCTCCGGTGACCACTGCAACTTTATCTTTAAGTAAATTTGTAATCATTATGTACCTCCGTGATATATGTATGTAGTATAGCACAAATGCCATGATATAATACGTTTATGACATCAAAAACTGCGGTAGCGGAACCGAGAAAATTTGCCGAAGGGTTGTGTTTCAAGAAGTTGTTTTTTATTTTTATAATCGGTTCGCTGATAGGAACGATCTATGAGGATGTGCTGATTTATGCACAGACTTATTTTGCGACCGGTACGGGGGTTTGGATGTTGCATCGTGGCGTCATATATGGGCCGTTCAATGTGATTTATGGTTTTGGTGCGGCTGCCATGTGTTGGGTGCTGTTACGGAAGAAATATAACAATTGGCAGATTTTTGGTCTTGCGACCGTACTAGGTGGGTTGATTGAGTACGCGATGAGCTTTTTGCAGGAATTTTTCACCCATACCACGTCTTGGGATTATAGCCATCAATTTCTGAATATCAATGGACGTACGACTATACCGATTATGCTAGTTTGGGGTGTGATGGGCTTAGTTTTGGTGCGTGTGGTTTATCCGTTGATTTCAAATTTAATCGAAAAAATTCCTGTACGGGCGGGCGAGATTATGTTTTGTGTATTATTGGCATTTATGACGCTAAATATGTTGATTTCTTGGTCGGCGATTATTCGGCAGACGTTACGCCATAATAATATCCCGGCCTATACGCCAGTGGGACGGTTTTTGGACGAGAAATATCCGGACGAGTTTCTGAAGAAATATTTTCCTAATATGGTGCATGAGGATTTGAAGAGACAATGATTGTTGTGGGCGTAATATTGTTGCTATATGCGTTGGCGTTGTATATTCGTGGCCGAGTGGTCTTAAAGTATAATCATTTGACACTGATTGAAAAGCCGCAGCCGGAGCGGATAGCAGTTTTGATTGCTGCGCGCGATGAGAGTAAGGTCATAGAGGGGCTATTGTCTAGTTTGCAAGCACAAACAGTGAATTTGCTGATGCAGGATATTTATGTAGTAGTCGAGGATAAAAATGATCCTACGGTGAAGATTTGTCAAAAATATGGCGTAAGTTTTTATGTGCGAACACAGCTAGAAGGAAGGCGACGTAAAGGTTATGCGCTGGATGATGTTGTGAAACATATTTTGTTTACTTTGAAGAAACAGTATGATTTGTATTTTGTCTTCGATGCCGATAATATTCTGGCGGATGACTATATTGAGACTATGCTGAAGAGCTATCGAAAGGGATATGAGATGGCGACAGGATATCGGAATTCAAAGAATGCTAATGACAATGTTATTGCAGCAGTGTCAAGCTTGACGTTCTCTATGATTAATGTGATTGAGAATAGGAATCGATCGCGCCATGGTGGCAATGTGGTTTTTTCTGGCACTGGGTTTTATGTAGATGGAAGTCTGGTCGAAGAATGGGCGGGTTGGCCGTTCCATCAACTGACAGAGGACTACGAAATGTCGCTTTATGCGACGTGGCGAGGGTTAAAAACTTTCTATAATGAGCAAGCGACTTTTTATGATGAGCAGCCTGATGGATATCGTCAGACAGTTGATCAGCGCGTGCGTTGGATTCGGGGCTATTTTGATGCTCGAAAAATTTACCTTCCGCTCATTCAACAACGTCTTGCGGAGTTACGCAAAAAGGATGAGAAGGGGCAAAATTACGGTAGCTTGGTACGAGAAGTTATCGGTGTCAGATCGGTAATATGGTTTATCGTGGGTTTAATTTTGTTGTTGGTGGGCGGTATGACCTGGTTAATTAGCTATGGTTTAATCGGTTGGGCGTTGATGTTGCTAATCGGCGTGTTAGGGATCGTTTATGTTGTACTGATGATGGTGACGATAATGCTAGTCTTGCGTGAGAAAATCAGGCTGAAACCAGCGATTTGCGTGAAAGCAATTCTGTTTAATCCAGTGTATTTGGTTTCGTATGTTCCCTGTGCTTTGAAGGCTTTGCTGGCTAAGGAGATTACTTGGAAGAAAATTGATCATAATAAGACAGGAGCAAATTGATGGCGAAATATCGTGGACGCAGAATGATTGGGGTAATTTTGGCTTTGTCGGCTTTGGTTGGACTCGTGATAGCTAATCCGGATAGCTATGAGCAGGTTTTTGAGCCATCTAGCAATGATGCGAGTGCAATAGAGAGCACGGACAAAGCTTCTGACGTGGTCAAGGTGGTGGACGTTTTGGCACGGCTAGAAGTGAAGGGTCGTGCACCTAAAACAGGTTACGAACGTACAGAATTTTATAATAATTGGCCGAAGATTGAAGGTTGTAGCTTACGCCAGCGTATTTTGAAACGTGAATTTGGCGAGACGGCAGTACTTGCGGAAGATGACTGCACGGTGTTGCAGGGGAGTTTTTATGAACCTTATACCGGCAAACAGTTGTTTTTCGGAGAGAAAGCGGAAATTTCTAAAGGATTACAGATCGATCATGTTGTAGCTTTGTCTGACGCATGGCAAAAGGGCGCACAGTATAAAACTGCGGAGGAACGTTATGCTCTGGCGACGGATCCATTGAATCTATTGGCGGTCGACGCTAGTGCGAATCAGCAAAAGTCTGATGGCGATGCAGCTACTTGGTTGCCGGCCAATAAGGCTTTCCGTTGCCAGTATGTAGCAAGACAAGTTTCGGTGAAATTTAAATACAGTTTGTGGGTGACGCAGGCCGAGCACGATGCAATTGATCGTATACTCACGACTTGTCCGAATGAGCCGGCGGTGGGTGTCGAACTAGATTAAAGATAGCGAAAGTGAGGTACAAAAAAGCCCTTGCCGTTGAAAGCGAAGGGCGCGCGTATAAAACTAGAATTTAGGCTCGATTTCGATGAATTCCTGCCATGGTGCTGGTGGAAACAAGTTGTCGCGACGTGAGCCAGAACGTTTTGGTTTATTACGCATTAATTCTCCTGTTTAAACTGCGTCACAAAGAAATATCAGCAAAAGCTAATCGACCCAATTCCCTATGACTATCCTATGATATCAAATCTCTACGGTTTCGGCAAGTGACGTAGCGATCTTTAGCTAGGATCGACGAAACTATTTTGGAGCAATTCATGCAAACTATCGGTGGTAAAGTTTTCGGTACGATCAAGTGGGATTGAGAAAGAAAGGTGTCGTTTGGTTTTGAGTGCGTCGCGAGTTTGGTATGAATAAAGATTCGGATCAGCGCCGAGCTCGCTGAGGGCGCTGAGGTTGACGTCGGCATCGAAAATATAGGTACCAATCTGGTCGTTTAAGTAGCTACGATAGAGTTTGCCGTGCGGAAGCTGATCGGTGAGGGCCATGGTACCGACTGCTGCGATCAGAATGAAATCCCGCGTAGAAAGTACAGTATCAAGATTGTCGCTATAGAAGATATTGACGTTGAGGGAGATATCTGGCTGGAGTTGATTCAAGTAATTGGTCAGACGCTCGAGATTTGCCGTGACGAGTTCTTCTTCTGAACTGGCGGAAAGCAGAAGGACGAGTTCGTCGGGCGTAGCGCGATTGGCGAAACTGCGATAGAGATAATGGTCGTTCGGGAAATAATATTCAATAATATCGCTGTACGTAGTGCCTAAATAGGTAGCGAGGCCGGTGACAATCTTGGCGGATTCATTGCCAATACTTTGCACCGAGTAGACGTCATGAGCGTCTTTGCATTCAAAGATGCCGCTAGGAGTATTGTTGCTGATGAAAATTGTTTCATAAGGATGGTTCTCACATAAGGCTACTACGAGATCGGATAAGGTGCGTGGTACTGGCTCTTGCCAAGCTTGGTCTTGAATTTCTTTGAGAGCGCTAATTTCGGCTTGTTCTGCGGCATGGATGGCCTTCTGATTTGCAATGTATAAACAAGTCAGCGTGGCACTAACAGCTGAACAGGCAGAGATGATGCAAATGAGAATTTGTAGTGGCAGGGTGATGTGAGGTTGGTCTTGGGTGCGTTTTGAGAAGAGTAGCGCGGCAACTAGGAAAATTAGAATAGCAAGCACCATGACGACTGCTAGTTGGTTTGGCTGTAAGGAAAGCACGAAAGCGGATAGCCAAATGAGAACGATAATAGTAGCTGATCCGCCAGAGAGAAGTGTAGCAGTATGAGCGGATTTGAGATGGCTGCGCCAGGCAAGAACGGCTGCGACTAAGTTTACGATTGACAGGAAGCCAGATAGTAAGAGGCCGATTCTCATGGCAGAAGGATAATAGATATTGGTGACCCAGTTGTAGTCCTGACAGAACATCATGAAAAGGAGCTGCATAGGCCCTAGGGAGAAAGCAATTAGCGATGTGATGAAAAAACTAAAAATCGAGAGGTCTACTGGCCAATTGAAACCTTGCTTCAGACGAGCGGATTTATTGATGACTTTTGCAGGCCAAACGAGTCCAGTCTCATCGATTGTGACGGCTGTTTTCTGATCTAATATATCAGACTTTTTCGGCTCAGCTTCGACTAAGCCTGCATCTTTTCCCACCGGATTACCTTCCATAATTATTACTATTTTAGCATAAAAATTTTAAAATGGTCAAAAATCTTCGAAAAATCTTGCTTATCTGTTATAATTGTCATATGAATTTGAAGGTAGGAATTGTAGGATTGCCCAATGTGGGAAAATCCACTTTGTTTAACGCACTTACCAATGCGAAAGCTTTGGCAGCTAATTATCCTTTTGCGACAATTGAGCCAAATGTTGGTATTGTGCCGGTACCTGATTCGCGTCTAGATGTGCTTGCAAAAATCTATGAAACCGAGAAGGTAGTTCCTGCAACGGTAGAATTTGTGGATATTGCGGGCCTCGTCGAAGGGGCCTCAAAGGGTGAGGGTTTGGGTAATAAATTCTTGGCTCATATTCGCGAGTGCCAAATTATTTGTCATGTGGTGCGGGTATTTGAGGATGGAGATGTTGTCCGCGCTGAAGGTTCAAAAGACCCTAAGCACGATATTGAGGTGATCCAGACGGAGCTTGAACTAGCTGATCTGGAAACGCGAGAAAAGGCGGAAGCCAAACGTAAAAAGAACTCTGGCAAAGGTGAAAGTATTGATGAGATCCCATATTTGGCGAGTAAGCCAGTGATTTATATGTTTAATGTCGATGAAAATGAGCTCAAAGACGAAGCTTTGAAGAAAAAATTGGCGGAGACTGTGGCGCCTAATCAAGCGGTATTCGTGAATGCGAAGCTGGAAGCCGAGATGTCTGAAATGACGCCAGATGAGCGTAAAGAATTTTTGCGAGAATATGGGATCGAAAATGATGCTTTGGCGGAGTTGGTCAGAGCTGCTTATAATACGCTTGGTTTGCAGAGTTTTTTGACAGCTGGTAAGAAGGAAGTGCGGGCTTGGACAATTAGGCAGGGTGCTACGGCTCCGGAGGCAGCAGGGACTATCCATACAGACTTTGAACGAGGGTTTATCGCTGCGGAGGTGATGAAATACGATGATTTGGCTGAACTTGGTTCTGAGCAAGCCGTAAAGGCAGCGGGTAAATTACGCACTGAAGGTAAGACGTACGTCATGCAGGATGGCGATGTAGTAGAATTTCGATTTAATGTATCGAAGTAGTATCGTCCACAGTGAACCATCTTTCAAGCTGAAAATTGGGGCCGCTGACAGAAGCCGCGGCAAGGGTTGGTTGCAGGTGGCTATATTGGTGATGAGCGGCTAGAAAAGCTTCGGCTGCAAAGCGCATTTGTTGCGATTTTTTGTCGGTAATGCGCGCAAGTGGTGTTCCTTCATGAGAGGTATCTTGACTATATTTGACCTCAGTGAAATATAGCACTTGATCATTGATGGAGATGATGTCGATTTCGTAAAATTTAGTCTTGTAATTATGAGCGATAATTGTATGTTTTTGAGTAGTGAGATACTCTATGACGGAGTTTTCAGCTATTTGTCCGTTATTAATATGCGTAGAAGGCGCTAATTCTTGGACTGGTCTAAAAGATTGACGATGCTCTGGGCAAGGTCCGAATTTGGCGAGGGTGGCTTTGTGAAGAGCTGTGCCATAACCTACATGTTTTTCGAAACCATACTGAGGATATTTATGCGCAAGCTTGATCATATAATTGTCGCGTGCAACTTTGGCTATAATTGATGCAGCCGAAACTTCTTTGACTAAGAAGTCGGCTTTTTTCAGAAGTGTGACGCGACCACTGAGGGGTGTATTGGCTAAGAAATTGACGTTACCATCAATAATAATTTCGTCGAATTGGACCTTTTGATCTAAGATTTGTTTGACGGCGCGGCGAGTTGCAAGTTTGAGTGCGTGACTTAAGCCAATGCGATCGAGTTCGGCGACGGAAACCCAGCCAGTTGCTTGAGCAACGGCTATTTGAGGAATTGCTTGGGCAAGAGCCTGACGCTTTTTAGGGCTGAGCTTTTTGGAATCGGTGAGTGCTTGCCAGATAGAAAAACATTTTTCGGTCTTTCGATCTAAGTCAGGGCTGATTCCCTGTTTTGCTTGAAGCTGGAGTGTTGGGAGGGTATTGAATTTTTCGCCGAGAATGACTGCACCAATGACTAACGGCCCTGCCCAGGGGCCGCGTCCAACTTCATCTATACCGAGAATAATTTTAGAATTATTCAGCTTTGGCTTCCTCGACTGGTTGCTCAGCAGGTGCTGCTTTTTCTTCTGGAGTAGCTGTTTTATCTTCGGCTAAGGCATTGGCAGCAGCACGATCAAAGGCTTTATTAGTTAGACGAGCGGATTTACCGGAGCGTTCACGGAGGAAGGACAAGTTTTTGCGTCGCACGTCAGCACGGTGGACAATTTCAATTTTTTCAACTAGTGGGCTGTGAATGAGGAAGGATTTTTCTACGCCGACACCAGAAGTAACTTTGCGGACTGTGATACGTGCAGTATGCGAATTTTTGCGATCAGTACGAATTACGATACCTTCAAACATCTGTGAGCGGAATTTCTCGCCTTCTTTGATTTTTTGTGTCACGCGAACGGTGTCACCCGAGCGGACATCGACGACAGCGGACTTTTTTTGCGCGTCACCGATCTTTTTTAGATCTATAAAACTCATATATTAAAACCTTTATATTACAACTGTGTCTTATTTTAGCATACTTTTTCTAATTTGAAAAGATGCATTGTCGAGGATTAGTATAAAAAATGATGCTGATTACCTTGTTTTTAGGGCTAAACGAATACGCTCCTCAATTGATAAGGTAGGATCTATACCGGAAAGTGCAGCAGTAGCTTCTTTTAGAGGAAAACCAAGCGCGATGAGTGCGTCCAAAGCTTCGTCATTGGGCTGGGCGGCAGAGACTGTAAAGGCGGTATCGGTGGCTCCATAGTGGCTGGGCGTGCCGACTTTGTCACGGAGATCGACGATAACGCGTTCAGCGGATTTTTTGCCGACTCCTGCTGCTTTAGAAATGAAAGCAGTGTCGGTATTAGCGATTGCATTACGAACATCTTCAGCGGTGCCGAGGCTAAGGATAGACATCGCGGCTTTCGGGCCAATACCATTGACCGTAATGAGCATTTGAAAGAGTTTTTTGGCAGCTAGACTGAGAAAGCCATAGAGATCTTCAGCATTCTCTCGAAGAGCATGGTAGGTATAGAACTTTTGTTCCTCATTGAGATCAATGAGTTCGGCGTCAGAAGCGGAGACGAAAACTTCATACCCCACACCATGCACATCGATAATAATGACGTTGTTGAATTTTTCGGTGATTTTGCCGCAGAGGTGAGCAATCACTATTTTTTCCGTCCAAAGAGATTGAGCAGAATGACGAGTAATGCCATACCACCGAGAGCGCCGAGCGAAACAAACATTGGCCAAGTGGGGGTTTCTTCTGAATTCTCAGTTTCTTCATCGTCAGGGTTGGTTTTGTCTTCTCCATTGTCGGTGGGGATATCTGGACGAGTAGTTTCGCCAGCAGTATCATCTGGTAAATTGTCTTCGTCCACCGGTTCGTCAATGGCACCATTATTCTTTCCTAGGTTGTCGGCCTCAGGTTCATTATTAGTGGTAACTGGGCAGCCGCTTAGATCAAGGGCTTCTGTGCCATCGGGACAGGTTACAGTAGCGTGGACACTTTGTGCCGGGATAATACCAAGTATTGCAATTGTTCCTAAGATAATTCCAATTTTTTTCATTGTTTCGCCTCCTTAATTATTCTTATAATAGCATAAGTAGATCGTGAACACAAGATTATGTTATGTATTGCGCGCGATAAAGGAATGTACAATAGCAGCCGCGAGAGCGTCTGCAGCGTCATCGGGCTTTGGTACGGTTTTGAGACCTAAATGGAGGCGCACCATTTCTTGGACTTGGGGCTTGTGAGCTTGCCCATAGCCACAGATAGCTTTTTTGATTTGGTTCGGGCTATATTCGTAGATGTTGAGGTGACATTGCTTGGCTACCAGCAGGCAAACGCCACGCGCTTCAGCGACGGAAATACCGGTAGTGATATTTTGTTTGAAAAAGAGTTTTTCGATCGCCATCACTTCGGGTTGAGTAAGCTCAATAATTTTATGCAAAGAATTATAAATATCTTCAAGTCGATCTGGCAATGGGGTATGAGGTGGTGTGGAGATGACTCCGCAATCAATCATGGTTTGTCCTTCAATGACACCAAAACCACAAATACCGGTGCCAGGATCGATGCCAAGAATGCGCATGGGGTTATCTTTCGTTGACATATTCAATTAAAGTCGTGCGTAAGTCGCGAACTGGGATAACAAACGAATCTTTGATGGTGGCAGGCGCGATGGCGTGAGAAAAACCGAGTTTTTTGGCTTCGGAAATGCGCTGATCGGGACGAAAGGCGGAGCGAATTTCTCCTCCTAGCCCCACTTCACCAAAGACGACGAAATCTTCGGAAAGCTTGCGGCCAGCAACCGCAGAGGCGATAGCAAGACAAATTGCTAAGTCAGCCGCTGAATCTTGTACTTTGAGGCCACCGACAACATTGATAAAGACATCTTTATCGTTGAGTTTGAGCTTGGTGCGACGTTCGACGACGGCGATGAGGAGATTGAGACGGTTGATATCGAAACCCGAGGCGGTACGTTTCGGATAGCCGAAATTTGAGGGCGTTACTAATGCTTGGATTTCGACCAGAATGGGACGAGTCCCTTCAAGAGTAGCGAGAATGATGGAGCCATCGGTGTTTTGGCGTTCGGCAAGTAGGGCGGCTGAGGGATTTTCTACTTCAGAAAGACCCGATTGGTTCATTTCAAAAATAGCTGCTTCGGTGGTAGAGCCAAAACGGTTTTTGACCGCACGAACGATTTTGAAGCCGCCGTAACGATCTCCTTCAAAGTTGAGCACGACATCGACGAGATGTTCGAGGACTTTTGGGCCAGCCAAAGTTCCCTCTTTGGTGACGTGGCCGACGATAATTACAGCGGTACCGGAGAGCTTGGCGGCTCTAATAATGAGATTGCCGCAATTGGTAACTTGAGAAACGCCGCCAGGAGCAGAAGCAATCTCTGCTAAGGTCAAGGTCTGAATTGAATCGACAATAATCAGATCAAATTCGCCGCTTTCGATAGTTTTAGCGATATCATTGGCGGATGTACTGCTAGCAAATTTGAGGTTATCGGATTCTGCACCGAGACGCAGAGCGCGCAGTTTAATCTGTCCAGCTGATTCTTCACCAGAAACGTAGAGAACTTTGCGATTATTGGCTACTTCGGCACATATTTGCATGAGTAAAGTGGATTTACCAATGCCTGGTTGACCTGCCAGGACGGCTACTGAGCCGAGGAGAATGCCGCCACCGAGGACGGTGTCTAGATCAGTGAAGCCGGTTTTCAAGCGTTCTCGTTCGTCGGAGGCTTCTAGGTCGTTGATGGAGACGTATTCTAAGGTTCTGCCCGATGCTTGCCCACGGCCAATGGCAGATTTTTCGTCGCGATTAGTTTCATCAAATTGTTGGATTAGTGAGCTCCACGCGCCGCACTTGTTGCAGCGTCCAGTCCAGTTTTTATAGATAGCGCCGCATTGTTGGCAGGCGAATTGAATGTGAGATTTTGCCATGATTACGAGACCTGATTAATTTTGCGTTTGGAGACTGCCAAACGATCGTCGTCGCGATCGAAATGATCCTGGGAGTAATCGCCAAAGAGGTATTTGACAAAATCCTTAAAAGTAATAAGGCCGACAGTTTTGCCAAAGTGATCAACTACTAGGAATAGCTGCGTATTAGTACGAACAAAAGCCGCGAGTACTTCTTCAAGGTTATAATCTTCTCGAACGTAATAAACACCCGGGTCTAAGATTGCGTCAGCTCGGCTAGAGTCTCGAATCTCCAAATTATTGAGGTGAGTAGTGTTGATAATGCCAATAACTTGCTTAGCGGTGTTGATGACGGGGAAATGCGATAACCCAGAATGGTAGAGACGATCTAGCGTGAGCGGGCCTAGGACTTCGTCGTGGTTGACGTAGACAATCCGCTTTTCTGGCAGCATGATTTCTGAGGCAGGAATATTAGGGAGATCAAGAAGCGTACTCATCATCTTGCGGTCATGATTATTAAGGATGCTGAGAGGTGCATCTTGGATGGTGGCAAATAATTCAGCGCGAGTCTGTGGAATGGCGGATGCGGTGGATGGAGGCTCTAGGCTTGGTGCTGCAGTGTTGAAGGGTGTGTTCGTATCGATTTTGGCAGCTTGAGCGAGGCGTTGCTGGCTTTTAGCGACGCTACGAACTTTGGTGCGAGTCTCAGGCACAGTGAGATCGATTTGTTCACGGGGATGTATACGATATTTTTCGAGTTTTGGGTCAATCCATTTAGTAAAATGTCGCATGGACTCACGCGTGAATTTTTTAATGGCGAGATGTAAGCGTTTTGTCGCTGTTTTAAGCCCACGCCAGAGTTTACGACCGAATTGGCGCAATTTTCGTGCAAGTTCTGACCAAAAGGTTGCCTCCTTCATGCTATAATTATAGTACAAAAAGGAGAGTTATGGATAAGAAAACTTGGTTGATTGTAGGTGGGTTAATTCTGGCTTTCGTGACTTTGATTGGGCTCACGATGACTAGGAAGCAGCCTGTAGACTTAGAACTATCACAAATTATTCCAGCTAGCGAAGAAAGCGGTGGCTTTGAAGAGCTTGTCGAAGGTGATCGTAATGCGCCGGTTTTGATTTTTGAATACGGTGATTATCAGTGTACGGCTTGTGCACCGATGAATCCACATATCAATGAACTCGTCAAAGAATATGACGGGAAGGTTGCCGTAGTATTTCGAACGGTGATTATGTCCTATCATCAAAATGGTACCGCGGCGGCTTCGGCTGCGCTTGCTGCAGAAAAACAAGGTTATTGGGAAGAATATAAAGATCTACTATTCACTAATCAAAATGATTGGTACTATTCCGATGCAAATGAGCGCCAAAAACAATTCGAAAACTATTTTGTGAAAGTTTCGGATGGTAAGGGCGATCTGAAAAAGTTCCGAGAGGATATGAATAGCGCTGAAGTTTCTAAGAAAATTAGTTTTGATGCAAACTTGGGCAAAAAGGCCGATGTAGAATGGACTCCGTATTTCATGATTGACGGTGAAGTTGTGAGTCAAAGAAATATTACTACGGAAGAATTCTTAAACAAATTACGCGCAAAAATTGACGCGAAGCTGAAAGAAGAGTCGAAGTAATTTTAAGCTAGAATTAGAAGGACGCCTAGAACTAGACAGGAGACGACGACGCGATATTTGCCGAAGCTTTGGAGTGACTTCGGACGTTTGAGATATTGCAAGAGGTAACGTAGTGCTAAGAGCCCAATTACGAAGGCTACTAGATTGCCTAAAAGTAGCGGGCCTAGGTTGGCGGCGAAGTATGCTCGACCGCTTTCGGATAGAAACATTTTGAGACAAACGCCGCACATAATCGGTATGGAAGCTAGAAATGAATATTCGGCTGAAGATTCCGAGTCTAGACCCACGATACGACCAGTGATGATGGTTGTACCAGAGCGTGAGGTGCCAGGAATCAAGGCAAGCATTTGCGAAAGGCCAATGATGAGGGCGCGAACGGGTGTAAGGTGATTTTCGTTTTGCAAGTCTGACATGTGCGGGATTTTGTCAATTAGAATCATGATGAGACCAACTATACCCATGGCGGCACTGACCGTGAATAGCGAGCTGAAGAAGTCGTTATTTTCAATGATATCTGCGAGCAGCAATCCAGCTAGCCCGGCGGGGATGCTAGTGATGACAATATTGAGCGCTAGTTTGTAGTTTCGCTCGGTAAAGACATCTTTGATAATCTTCCAGATACGTTTGCGAAAATAGATTAATAAGGCAAGCAAGGTACCGAGATTAATGAATTCTAGAAAAAGATGGAAGTGATCAGTGGGAAAGTTAAAAATGTGTTGAGCCAACTCGAGATGACCCGATGAAGAAACTGGTATGAATTCTGTGAGACCTTGGATAAGGCCAAGGATGATTGCTTCAAAAATATTCATAACCTCATTATACCATAGGGTTTTATTCTAGATTGCGGAAAACAATATGTTTAATTTTAGCAACGATAGGCTTGATTTGCTCGAGGTTAAGAAAATATCCGGCAATGAGATAAGCGAAAAGTGCGGCAATAGTAATAATGCAGAACTTAGGAAAAATGATGAAGAACGAATCGTCAGTGGCCATCAAAGGCAGGAATTTTGTCATAGAATAAGCTACGCAGCCACTGATGAGGCTAGCAAAGCAGATTTTGACAAAGTTGCGCCAGAACGCTTTATCGAGTAATTTTCTTTGGGAACGTTTATGTAGAAGGCTCAATAATAGTACGACTTCGAGCATTGCTCCAATGGTTTGTGCCCAACCAAGACCCTCGGGGCCACAGCCGAGGATAGAAAAGAGAATGGCTAAAAGAATACTGGTGCCAATTGCGACAAGTGAAATGATGAAAGGAGTTCTAGTATCCTGATTAGCATAAAAACCTCGGGAAGCAATATGGAAGACAGAGTGGGCGAAAATGGAGATAGTGAGAGTGGCAAGAACTGAGGCAATAAGCTGGTCGCCACCGTTTTTGATGAAGCTGACAACGTAGCCACGAGCAAAGAAGGCAACCAAGGATACTGGCATAGCGATCCAAATGATTGTGCTGAGCGCAGTACGGAAAGTTTGGCGAAATTCGTCTTCTTTCCCTTCCCCTATTTCTTCGGTTAGTTGGGGGAAAAATGCTGTGGAGATGGCCACACCGATGAGATTGACAGGCATTTGTGAAAGGCTATAGGCTTGCTGATAACTACGCAGTGCGCCTGCACCCATGCGGGAAGAGAGGTTAGTCGTAACGATAGTGTTGACATAGTCGATGCCTTGGTCGAGTGAACGCGCAGGCAAAAGTTTGAGGACCGAACGAAAACCTTGATTTTTCCAACGGATTTTAAATTCGTAGTCAAAACCAAGACCAAATAATCCAACTAGGCTGACGATGAGTTGCAAAACTGCACCGAATACCACGCCGAGAGCCACGCCCATGATGCCTCCCTCGAATAATTGCCAGCCGAAGATATTGATGCCACCAGTAAACCAGACGATGCCGATCAGAATACCAATATTATAGAGCGCAGGAGCAAGCGCATAGAAGACGAAGCGGCCTAGCGCCTGCTGAATGCTGGAAAGAATGGTCGAAATGCTGAAAAGAAATGGGTTTACAGCAATGACGCGCATCATATTGATTGCTAGAATTGTACCCGATTCATCAAGACCTGGGCCAACGACGTAGCGCACTAGAGGGTCAGCGAAAATAATAATCAGAATTGAGGCAATGAGAGTGAGCAGGGCCATGAGATTGAGAATACTGGATGAAAGTTCCCAGGCGGATTTTTTATTGCCAGTGGTCAAGCGTTGGTTGAAAACTGGGATAAAACTAACAGCTAGTGCGCCTGAAGTGAGAAGGAAGAACAAAAAGTCTGGCACCGTGAAAGCGGCAGTGTAGGCATCAATACCAGTTGGGTAGGTATCAAGATAGTATGAGTTCAGGAGGCGATCTCGAAAGATACCCAGCAGAGCGGAGATGAGAGTAGAGCTAGCCAAGACGATGGCAGCGAATTTAACCGATAACTTACGATTGGCTAGGGCAACGACAGAGCTGAACTGAAAATGACGCCTTTTTTTGGTTTTTGCTTCTTCCCCGGACATTATTAAATCTCGGTGGCTCCGTCAAAGTAAGGTCGAAGAACCTCTGGTAAAGTCAATTTGCCGTCTTTTTTAGCATAGTTTTCCAAAACGGCGACCATGGTGCGAGCTAGAGAAATTGCTGTACCATTGAGGGTGTGTAGGATCTCGACTTTGCCGTCACTGCGTCGGACACGAATATTGAGGCTGCGCGCCTGGAAATCGGTGCAGTTCGAACAACTGGTCAATTCACGATACTTCTGATCTACTGGCGACCAGTATTCAATATCATATTTCTTTGCAGCGGGAGCGCCAAGATCACCGGCGGCAATATTAATAACACGATACGGAATACCTAGCTCTTGCCAAATTTCTTCTTCCACGCTGCGGATTTTTTCATGCATCTCCTTGGACTTTTCAGGTAGACAGAATACATACATTTCGAGTTTATTAAATTGGTGAACGCGGAAAAGGCCACGAGTGTGTTTGCCATAGGTGCCGGCTTCTTTACGGAAACAGGCTGAATAGCCAGCATAGCAAAGAGGCAGATCCTTTTCGTCGATAATTTCGTCCATATGATAGCCCGTCAGAGGCATTTCGGCAGTAGCGATCATAGCAAGATCTTCACCCTCGATGTAGTATTCATCACTTTGCTTACTGGAGCGAGGATTGAAGCCACAGCCCTCAAGTACTTGGCTGGAGACCATGTCTGGTACAGTCATGAAATGAAAACCGTGTTCGATAACTTTTTTCAGACCAAATTGCAATAAGGCATTTTCGAGCAGGGCGAGGCCGTTTTTAAGATAGTAAAACTTTGCGCCAGCTACTTTTGCGCCGCGTTCAAAATCAACCCAATCACGACTGAGGGCATAATCTAGATGGTCGACGCCTTCAGTCTTGTGATTACCCCAACTAGCAATTTCGACGCTGCATTCTTCGCCACCGAGAGGGACGTCGTCAAAAATAATGTTAGGGATGCTAGCGATCTGAGCAGTAATTTGCTGTTCGATTTCAGAGAGCTTTGGCTCGGACTGAGCGAGCTGAGCTTTGACTTCTTTTGCTTGTTGAATAAGTTCCGGGTCAGGTTGGCCATTCTTCATCCGTGATGATAGATCATTACGCTGTTGACGTAAAGCTTCTACATCTTGCAGTAGGCTTTTACGTTCGTCATCAAGTTTGAGTAGTGCCGGTATGTCGACTTGGTAACCTTTCTCGCGTGCAGAATGCTCGACGAGTTTTTGATTATTCCGAATAAAATTAATATCTAACATGGTTTTATTCTATCACAAATTTGAGGTTCTACCAACCGCCCCCACCGCCGCCTCCGCCGCCACCGCCAGCGAAACCTCCGCCACCAAATCCAGAAGAACCAGAGCTAGAATTACTGGTGGTAGAATGCACGATACTCGTTGAAGCGGAAGCACTGACGGCATTCATGGCGCTGACAAATTCATGGGCAGAGAAAGCGCCGACACCCACATACCACGATGGTGCAGCTACGTCGTCAAATTCATAGTATTTACCCATTTCCGCCAACCAACTTTTTTCTAATTGGAAGATTGCTGCATAGGGGAGAAGCTTTTCGTATAGTTTAACAATGCCGTTGTGCGAAGTGTCGACGCCTTTAATGCTCTGGGTAAACTCTAAACGTTCGGCTTCGGCCATGGAGATATAGAGACGAAGTCCTTCAAGGTATTTGGAGTATTCGAGACCTTTTTCGGTACGATCGTGATATTTACTAGTTTTGACCGACACGATTAAACCACTCAGGAAGGTAGCCGCGACAATTATAGCAGTTGTTATAATAAGTGGGGTGCCTCCCAACATTGTAATGTAGCTAGGGGTATCATCAAAAACAAACATCATGGCCATAATCCAGCCAAAGAGCCAAATGCTGGCAAATACGGCTAAAATGCTAGGGAGATTTTTGGTTTTCTTTTGAGATTTTTTCTCAGATAGTCCTTTGTTCTCAAGACTTTGTTCGACATATTTAGTAAATTTCTCAGCAAGTCGAACCAGTTGATTGTTGGCGGAATGCTTTTCGACAGTAATTTTTTGGCCGACGTGCAGTGCGGCATTGCTTCCGACAAGAATTTTCAAGACGACAACTTGCCAAGTAGTGAGCTCAGTAGACAGAAGGTGAATTTTCCATTGATCCTTTTTCTTGCCGAAAACTCCGGTAGTTTCGGTTTTGATGAGCTCAATTTTATGGTTCACCGCGAGCTCGAGAAGAGTAGCGACTTTACTATTACCGTTGGCGCCTTTGCCAATGTAATTAGCGGCCATTTCTGCAACTGTGAAATCGTGAGGAGGCGTGTATTCGGGCTTGACAAAGAGACCTTTTTCGTAATCGACTTTAGATTTGACAGAGCGGAGAGTGAGAATGATGAGTACGAACATGGCAATAGCGCCGGCAATTGCAATAATAATAGTGATAACCAGTCGGTAGCTATAATGTTGCGGCGCGGGCGCAAAAGTGTCGTTCTTAAAGCCAACGTCAAAAGTTAAGGTTTCTCCGGAAAGAAGAGCTTTAGCAGAAAATTCGATGCCGTCGGAGGTTTTAGTGGTTTTGCAGCGTTTTTGAGCGGCTTCACCTCCGGTATAATATCGGCCAACATAGCACGCCGTTTCGCCATTTAGAGATTCAGCTAGATTATCCTCTAGATGGACGCGAGCCGTAACTTGATCGAAGCGCTGTTGCCAATCATTGCCGTTCGCATCCCAGTACAACTCTTGCCCGTTTTGAAAATCGAGGATTAAATTTGTGAATTCATATTCAAGTGTATAGGTCTGTTCGCCATGCACGTATGAGTCGGCATTACCGATATAGACCACGAAATATCCATCCCCTACCTCAACTTGACTTACCGGTTCTTCGGCGCCATTGCGCTCGACGTTGATATAGATCGTATTGTCGCTGGGCATGGTTAAATTTTTGCCGTCATTATTCGTGAAAGGAATAACTCTTGTGATACCATGATTTTGATCACTAGATGGGAAGACAGCTGTAATTTCTTCCAAAACGCGCATACGGCTTGTACCGTCCTCATCACGGCTAAGATAATAATCAGCAGTAAAATTTTTAATGTAAAAATTATTTGCGGAGCTACTGATTGCAGCTGAAACTGGTAGTGAATGGAAACTTGTGGCGATGACAATGGCGAGAGTGTAAAGTAGTTTTTTAAGCATGAGTAACCTCCTGAATAGTACGCGCAATAATATTGGCTGAACGTTGGAATTTAATGCCTTCTTCCTCGGTCATTTTTAGCTCCAGACGACGAATGACGCCTTGCCTACCAATAACCGCCGGAAAACCATTGTAAGTATTGGTGTTATCGTCATAGGTCGAAACTGGCAAAACGCGACGTTCATCATTCAGAATTGAATTTACGATTTGCAGAGTACAAGCACCGATACCGTAATGTGTGGATCCCTTACGCTTAATAATATCGTAGGCTTCACGCCGCACGAAGTCTTCGATTTGCTTCAGGCGTTCTCTCGGGAGCAGCTTTTCGATTTTTTCGCCACCGAGCGTCGCGGTGGACCAGAGAGTAAATTCGCTATCGCCATGTTCGCCGACTTGATAAGCGTGAATTGATTTGGGATGCACATCGAGCGCCTGAGCAAGCTGGAAGCGCAGTCTTGCCGAGTCAAGCACAGTACCACTGCCGATGACGCGTTCTGCGGGCAAACCGGAGTATTGCCAGGTGAGGTAACTCAGAGTGTCGACAGGATTCGAAACTACCAATAAAATGCCTGGGAAACCAGACGCCATGATCGGTTCGATAATAGTCTGCAAGATTTTGGCATTTTTCTGAACGAGATCGGTCCGAGTTTCGTCTGGTTTTTGGTTGGCACCAGCTGCGATAATACAAATATCGCAGTCAAAGGCGTCTGAATAATCCCCGGCACGGATGCGCAAATAGCTCGGAGCAACGGCTAAAGCATCGGAAAGATCCATAGCCTCCCCTTCTGCATCTTCTTGGTTAAGATCTGTTAAAATAATTTCTCGGACTGGGGTGCGTTGGTTCACAAGGGCGAAGCCAATACTGGCGCCGACATTCCCTGTCCCGACAATCATAATTTTACCACTCATATTAATTATAATTGTACCACGAAGTGCGAGCGAAATTGGGTCTACTTGTCGGTTTTGCGCGGTTTGATAATCGGGAATGGGACTGCTTCGCGACCGGATACTCCCTCAAGAAGCCAAAAATTGCGTTCGCTGTTGCCCCATCCGCAGGCTGGAGGCATGCCGTATTCAAGCATCTCCACGAAATCTTTATCAAGCATTTGTGCTTCGTTATCACCATTGTCGCGCATCGCTTGTTGTTCTTCAAAACGCTGGAGCTGATCCAAAGGGTCATTTAGCTCACTATAGCCATTCCCCATTTCAGTACCAGCAATAATAGGATGGAAACGTTGAGTGACCAGAGGATTATCATCAAGTTTTTTAGCCAGTGGGCTGAGACTGAGCGGCTCTTCAATTAACCAATACGGTCCAGCTGAAGTTTTGCGAATGATTTTCCAAAGATTATCAATCAACCTTGCATCGCTAACTTTCGGATCGATCTGCACATCGTGTTCGCGTAGGATTTTGAGGGCTTGGTCTCGATCGAGATTAAAAACATCAATACCGAATTTCTCGCGCAAAAGATCGGCGTATTTAATACGTGGCCATTCGCAATCTAGATCAATATCAAAACCGCCGACCTCAAATTTGAGGGTACCCCAAGTTTGCATTGCAACATATTTGATCATGGCTTCATAAAGATCCATGCCATCTTGGTAATTTTCGTAGGCCGCATAACTTTCGAAAGCAATATGTTCAGGTAAATGCTCGTCGTCAACACCTTCATTGCGAAAACGTGGACCGATATCATAAACTTTCTCAAAGCCGCCGCCCAGGAGACGTTTGAGTGGGAGCTCTTGACTAATGCGGAGATAATAATCTTCGTCTAGAGCGTCCATGTGGGTAATAAAAGGATTCGCGTCGGCACCGCCAGTTGTTTGTTCGAGCACTGGGGTATTAATCTCGATGAAACCATGTTCGTTCATGAAATCGCGAGTTGCTTGCCAGAATTTGGAACGACGTACTAGTCGCTCGCGGACTTCTGGATTGACGTTCATATCGACATAACGACGGCGATAACGTTCTTCCTTGTTGCTGAGGCCATCATATCCGGGCAAAGGTCGAAGGGCTTTCGTAAGCAAACGTACTTGATTAGCAAAAACGGAGATCTCGCCCGTGCTAGATTTACTGATAGTTCCTTCCGCTTCAATAAAATCCCCCGAGTCAAGAAGTTTGAGTCCCTTAATGTCGAAGTAGCCCTCGGCGATGTCATCGCTTTTTTGCATGAAGATCTGGATTTCACCAGTGTAGTCCCGAATTTTGACAAAGGCAATTTTACCAAAAGATCGAATTGTCACGATACGGCCTGCTACGCAAACAGTTTGACCGTTTTTCTCATCAAAATGGTTGAGAATGGTGGCAATTTTGGTGTTTCGGTGTGATTTGGCAGGGTAAGGATCAATGCCGAGCCGCTTAATCTCGGCAAGTTTTCTAAGCCTCTCCTCGCGATAGTCGTTTAAAGTGGTCATAATATGCCTAGTTTAACACATTTTGATGAGTTAGACTAGTCGATGCTATTAATTTTGACTTTTTTGCCATTAAAATCAAAGGTTTCGCCGACTTTGCGACCAAGTAATTCTTTGCCAATTGGCGATTCGTGAGAAATTTTGCCCTCAAGCGGATTAGCTTCGACTGGGCCAACGATGGTGTATTTAAATTCTTTATTACCAAGTCGGATGTTAACCGTGGTGCCGATTGTGACTTTATCACTTTTGCGACTCTTAATTAATACGGCATTCTTCAGGGTTTCTTGGATTTCTAGAATCCGATTTTCGACAATTTTCTGTTCAGCGCGCGCATCGGTGTATTCCTGATTCTCGGAAAGGTCCCCAAAAGCGCGAGCCGTAGCAATGCGTTCAGCAATAGCTGGTCGCTCAGCGATTAGGTTAGCAAGTTCTTCTTCCAGCTCGGCTTTACCGGCTGGTGTTAAATTCACAGTCTTTTTCATAACTACAAAGAGTTTATCATTCTTATGTAAAATTGTAAAGATTTTAAAGCAGTTCTGATAGCGAAACTAATTGGCTCTGACCAGTCTGGCGATCGGTGATTTCGGCTTGGCCATTTGCTAGACTCTTGTCGCTAATGACGACACGCTGTGGTATGCCCATCAGTTCGGCATCGGCAAACTTTTCACCGGGTCGTAAGTCGCGATCATCAAAGAGCGTATCGGCTTGATGCTTTTGATAAAATTCTTCTGCCCTTGCAGTGCCGTCTGCACCAATGCCAATCAAATAATATTGGTAGGGGGCGATGCTGGCTGGCCAGACCAGGCCTTTGGAATCAGAAAGTTTTTCGGCAATGACGCCCATGACGCGGGAAACACCAATGCCATAACAGCCCATCAAGACAGTTTGGCGTGCCCCGGCTTGATCGGTAAACTCAAGGTCTAGGGGTGCGGAATACTTGGTCTTTAAGGTGAAGATGTTGCCGACTTCGGCAGCCTTTGCCGATTGTAGCTCTTCACGCTTGACGCCTAGTTCGCTTAAAACTTCGTCGTTTAAGACTTCTTCATTGAGTACAACGCTTTTGTCTTGGTTGAAATAAATCGTATCTTCACCGACTTCGACAATCGTCTGAAATTCGTGGCTGTATTTGGAAAAAACACCGCCACTTGCAAAAGTCTGATAGGTATCTTGGCCAATACCAAGGCGATCATAAATATTCTTGTAGGCTTGTTCGATCTGATGATAGAATTCATCGTGCTCTTTTTGTGTGCGAGAGCAGCTATAGAGGTCTTTCATGATAAACTCGCGGCCACGCATGATGCCACTCTTAGCGCGCAATTCATTGCGGAACTTAGTCTGGAATTGGTAAGGATAGGCCGGTAAATCTTTGTAGCTTGAGATATAGCTCTTCATGAGCATCGTGATTGGCTCTTCGTGAGTAGGTGCGAGTCCAAGTTCACCGCCAGCAGCTAATGTAGTGCGGAACCAAATATCCATTTTGTCGATGTCCCAGCGATCGGTTTTTTGCCAGGGTTCAGGATTCTGTAAAGTGGACATCAAAAGCTCTTCGCAGCCAATGCGATTTAATTCTTCGCGGATGATTTGTTTGATGTTCTCGAGCACCTTGAGGCCGAGTGGCAAATAATCATAAACGCCAGCTAGTTCTTTGTGGACGTAGCCTGCGCGACTCAAGAATTGAGCGCCACGAGCGGTTTCCTCTTTTGGTGCACTGCGGAGAGTTTTAATGAAAGTTTTAGTAAAACGCATAGTGGGTTAATTATACCATCACGCACCAATACCGGCAATATAGACTAGATAAAAAGCGATGCCGTTTGACAAAATATGGAGAAGCATGCCACTCCAAATGGTCCCAGTGAGCTCGCGCAGGATGCAAAGTACGACGCTTAGTGCAAAAGTACTAATCGCAATGTTCCATTGCCCGTGCAGAAAACCAAACAAGACCGAGGTGAGCAAAATGGACCAGACGACTTTAAGTCGACTGCGTAGTTTACCATAGAGCCAGCCACGCATGATGATTTCCTCAGCGATTGGTGCAACAAATACCACTGCCAACAAAGCATAGATTCGATCAGCCGAAGTCAGAAAATAGCTAAAACCGACATTTTGATCCTGACTGGCATTGAACCAAGAAAATAGCGTAGCCATCAGGTTAGTCAAAATGGCGGATATAATAATATAGACGACATAACCAACTGGTGCGAGCCCGACATCTACTAGTGTCGGAGGGTTTTGCATACCTAATTCTTCGGGATTTGTAGCAAAAAGATTATCTTGCGAGTCTTTCTTAAGCTTGTGTTTTTTGAAATAGAGGTGATAAATTTTGGGTGGCACATAGAGAATGAGGAAGAATGTAAGTGCGTAGGATAAAATATAAAAGACTAGGGTCCAAAGGGGTTCAGAGAGTGCTTCGCCGAGTAGCATACTCAAGATAATTGAAAGAAAGAGCTGGCTAGCGGTCAAGGAAAGACCAGCCCAAGCAACTACGAAAACCGCAAAAGCTATAGCAGCTTTATTAATTTTGAGTTTAAATTTGGGGCGAGCTGGGGTTGATTTTGCCATTTTGCTCCTAGTCTGGGATCAATTTAATAATGTCTAAGACCGTAATAACGACAATCAAAGCTAGTAGAACCATAAAAGCCCGCGAAACGATACGTTCTTCGGCTTCTTTGGTAAGCTTTTTGTGACGGAGTTTATAGATGGCAATTAGTAACCATCTGCCACCGTCAAGGGCTGGGATAGGTAAAATATTCATACAGGCGAGCGAGACGGAAATGAGCGCGGCCAGAAAGGCTAGATTGGAAGGTCCAGTGCTAGCAAAAGCTGGGAAAATGACGCCCACAATACCAACGGGCCCAGACACTGAGTCTCCTACGGTAGCGATATCATTTTTACCTTCTTCGCGGACAACGCTATCAGGGCTGAATTGTCTGGCTAACCCAGAAATTAGATTCCAAACTAGATCACCTAAGCCTTTGAAAGTTTCGCCAGTCAGCTGAATAGTTGTACCGAGACCAACGAGCGGAGCTGACCAGGTGGAACGGATAAATGTTTGACCGTAAGACATTTGCACGCCTAGAGCGTACTCAGAGCCAGCATGATTTAGTTTGGTAGTAATATTGATGGTTTCGCCATTACGTTCGATCGTGTACTGCACCTCTTCGCCAGCATGAGCCTTATTGTAATTTGTGATATCGTCGGGATAAGTAATGTCTTGACCACTGACGGAGAGAAATTTATCGCCTTTTTGCAAACCTGCTGCGGCCGCCGGTGAAGACTCCAGAACATCATAAACTGTTACGCCATCGCCGAGAATCTGCGCATCATTTTTGAGATAAAATTGGTTGTTGAGGAATTGTGGCATGCCAGTAAAGGCTAGGACAGTAAGGATAACGAATGCAACCAGCCAGTTCATGAGCACGCCACCAAAGAGGATTTTGGTTTTTGACCAAAAGCTGGCAGCGCCGAAAGTACCTTTACGAGTATCGGCGTCTGATTCCCCGTCCATGGAGCAAAAACCACCGATTGGTAGCCAGTTAAGGCTAAAAATTAGGCTGTCTTGCTTTTCTGACCACTCTGATTTAGGAATACGTACCCATTTCGTCTTGATAACGGTCTGTTTGGTTTCGGAGTCAGTGACTTCGACCTTCCTTTTTGCCCAAGCAATGGCGCGGGGTGGAAAACCAATCCCGAATTCGTTCACTTTGACTCCGCTGCGACGAGCCATCAGGAAGTGGCCAAACTCATGCGCAACCACGAGCAACATCAAAATAGCTAAACCGATAATTATCCCAAAAACAATATTCATAGCTTTATTTTAACACGTTTCTGCTTAATTATTTGCCAAATCTGCGCTGACGCCCATGAAACTCTGCAATGATACCTGGGCAATCCTCGCCGTCGATATCAGGAAAATGTTTTTTGATAAAGAGGAATTCCGCATAAGCCGAGCGCCAAAGCTGGAAGCCAGAAATGCGTTCTTCACCAGAAGTGCGTACGACCAGATCGAGATCGGGCACTTCGGGATGGTAAAGATAGTTACGAAATGTCTCTGGGGTGAGATTGGTTTCGCCAGCGGCAATTGCCCGATTGGCCGCGTCAGCAATTTCCCAGCGACCGCCATAGTTAAAGCAGAAGCAGACGGTGAGACCAGTATTATCTTTGGTTTCGGCTTCGATCTTGAGCAAACGTTGCCAAAGTTTTGGGTCGACTGGTTCGGGACGACCGAGTAGAATAATGCGTAAGTTTTGCTTTTTGGCTTTCTTGGAAAGATCGCTAATTGAATCACCGATCAACTTCATTAGATAGCTAATTTCTTCTTCGCTGCGATCCCAGTTTTCGGTACTAAAAACGAAGAACGAAACAAATTTAACTTCGGTGTCCTGAAGGGCGTCAACAATTTTTTGGACTTTGGAGAAACCTTGGCGATGACCTTCAAGAGTAGGTAAACCACGAGCACGCGCCCAACGTCGATTACCATCAGCAATAAAACCTAGGTGAATGAGTTCGCCCGCCATTAGATCGCCATAATCTCCGCAGTCTTGGCTTTGAATGCGGCGTCAATTTTATCAGTGTAATTCTTAGTGAGCTCGTCGACGGACTTTTCGGCTTTTTTCTTGACATCTTCTGGCAGTTCGGCAGTTTTGAGTTCTTTGCGCGCGTCTTCACGCACGTTGCGAATCGCAACCTTGGCGTCCTCGACTTTGGCAGAGGCAGTTTTGACAATTTCTTTACGACGTTCTTCGGTTAAAGGCGGAACTGGGACGCGGACAATATGTCCATCATCAGCCGGGTTGAGACCAAGCGCGGCGTCATTACGAATGGCAGCGGAAATCGCCTGGATTGTACTCGGATCAAACGGAGTGATTTGCAGCATAGTGCCACCTGAAGCAGTGATATTGGCGACTTGGTTCAGGGGCATGAATTGCCCATAAGCCTCAACCTTGACATTTGCCAGCATGTCCGGATGCGCACGACCAGTGCGTACTTTTTTCATTTCGTCGTTAAAACGAGCGACTACTGCATCCATCGCAGTACGATATTCGCTGTCGTCAAACATGTAATACCTCCTTAGGCTTTATAATTTATTCAGTAACGCCGAGTTCGAGGCGTTTGAATTGGCGAATAACGATATTTTCTCCGGTTTTAGCGATGGCTTCTTTGATAAACTGAGCGACGGTTTTGCTATCATCAAGAATGTATGGTTGCTCAAGGAGAACTTTGTCAGAGAAGGCCTTTTTAATCTGTCCGTCAATGATTTGGTCTTTCATATTTTCAGGACCATGAAAATTGGCTTCAAATTCTTTGCGCTTAGCACTCATTACGTCCTCAGGGATCTCTTCGATAGAGACATAGAGTGGGTTCATTGAGGCGACTTGCATAGCAATTTTATGAGTGAGATCTTTGAATTCATCAGTTTTGGCGACAAAGCTAGTTTCACAGTTGACTTCGACGATGGCGCCAATGCGACCATCGTGAACATAACTATCAATCAGACCTTCGCGGGTTTCACGATCACCACGTTTTTCGGCTTTGGTCATTCCTTTTTTGCGCATTGCTTCGAGAGCAGCATCAAAATTCCCTTTTGCTTCGACCAAGGCCTGTTTAGCATCGGTCAAGCCAACGCCGGACAGTTCCTTGAGTTTCTTAATCAGCTCAATGGAAATGTTTTTGACTTCCCCAGCTTTTTCTTTTAGTTCTTCTGTGCTCATTTTACCTCCTTGGTAAAGTTATTAAGTGTAATTAAGCAGTTTTCTTGGTTTCGCCAGCCTTGATAGCGTCGACGAAGTAGTCAAGGATAAGTTGGACGGATTTGATAGCGTCGTCATTGGCAGGGATGACATAATCGATATTGGTTGGGTCGACGTTCGTATCGGTAATTGCGAAAACAGGGATTTTCAGGCTGTTGGCTTCTTTGATAGCGTTCTTGTCTTGGCAAGCATCTACGACGATGATGGCAGCAGGCTGTTCAGTCATTTCTTTGACGCCACCATAGCGCTCATTAAGCATATCAATTTCTTCTTGATAACGTTGGACTTCGAGCTTAGAATAGCGGGCTTCGAGCTCACCAGAGGCCATGCGGCGCTCGAGATCTTTCAGCTTCTTGATCTGGCGGTTCATGGTTTCGACGTTAGTCAAAATACCACCGACCCAGCGAACCGTAACATACGGCATATTAACAGATTCAGCGGCAGCCTTTGTGACGTCTTTGAGTTGTTTCTTGGTGCCGACGAAGAGGACTTTTTTGCCACTGGCGACAATCTTGGTCAGTTCTGGCAAAGCCTTTTCGAGAGATTCAACGGTTTTTTCAAGGTTGATAATGTGAGCACCTTGGCGCTTGCTGTGAATATATGGCGCCATCTTGGGGTGCCAGCGGCTGGTTTTGTGACCAAAATGGCTGCCGGCCTCAAGTAGTTCTTTGATGTCGATTTCTTTAGTCATTGGTATCCTTTCTCTTTGCTAGGGGAATACGATTCCGAATGGAATCAGGAAACCTCCCATAGCTGTTTCGTTAAATATAATATAGTTTCATTTTAGCACAAAGGGCAAAATTGTCAACAGAGTAGGTTGATTATGCAAGCTACTGGATTCGTCCGCAGCGGATGGTTAAGAATGTCAGATAGCCTTATTGCTAATATTGCAAGTTGGGGCTTAGTTGCCTCAAAGCATACAGACACCAGAACCTTTAAAGGCATCGATAACCTGCTCTTGACAGAAAATGGCGTTACAGCCATAGACACAACCGGCTCGTCTCGTGGCCTTACTCTCCGTTGCCTAGTCTCTACTTAGGCTATAGGTATGAAAGAGTCACATTGCACCACTCTTTTCCATAGATCAGCCTAGCAAGAGGCAACGGAGGGAAAGAGCATATAAGTAGCGACGAACATTGGAAGGGTAGATATCGATTGAATTGAAGTGAAGATTATGAACATAGACATAAGAGCTAAATACGGAAGACCAATAAAACACGTCAGCTCCTGTATTACGAACTTGCTGGTTATTGAGCCATGGACTGACGAGCCCGGCGCGGAGGAAGTAAAGTATATAGCTTTATTGGCTTGTGTCCGTCCCTATCCTAGTAGTATAAGGCAACGGAGGGAATAGCCACGTAAACGTTGATAATGATAGGAAGGCCGAAGATCGCTAGGAGAAATTCGAAGATAATAAGCATTAGATTTACTACTAGCGACAGAAGACCAATAATCTCCTAGTCCCCCAATCCCCCAATTATGCTTGTAGCTCGAGAACGAATCAATATCACCGGCGCGCGCAAAACGTTCACATGAACGTTTCTAAAACTGTCCCACCCTTGTTAGCTAATGCTCAGAAATTATCACGTGAACGTTTTGATATCACTTCGTCCGCAGCGGGTATTCACAAATTGTAATAGGTCGGTTCATGGATGGGGGTAGCAATGTACAACTGTGGTCTAAACAATATCAAGGAATGCGCTTTAATTCCTATATTACGGACGTTCATTTTACTACTTACGATCAACGCTTCTGGGGCTTTTCTCTCCGTTGCCTAGTCTCTACTTAGGCTATAGGTATGAAAGAAAACAGCTTAACCCTTCCTCCGCGCCGGGCTCGTTGACCCTTGGGGTAGTACCCGAAAGATTCGACGCATTAGTGGTAATGCCTTCTTCTGGTCTTCTATTACGGCTTTAGAGGCTAATTATGCTCAGTACTTCCTCTTTACTCCTCAAGAGATCTATCCGTCACGCTCCCTCCATTATCTCAATGGTTTCCCCCTCCGTTGCCTCTTGCTACTAGGATAGGAAAGGATGGCATTCGTCTAAATGCAGAATAAGTTCGACTTTACAACTTCGAGAATCTTTGCTATAATGTAGTGAATTATGAGTAAAAAAGTTTCACAACCGCAAGATTATCGCTATGTTGTGTTCATGGATGAGGCCGCGAACTATTCGTTTTTGACTCGCTCTATGGCGACTAGCGAAGAGACCATCAAATGGGAAGATGGCAATGAGTATCCATTGATTAAGGTACAGATTTCTTCGGCTTCGCACCCATTCTTTACAGGCGAGGAAAAGATTATCGATACTGAAGGTCGCGTCGACCGCTTTAAGGCTCGAGCTGAACGTGCCGCTAAGTTGCGCGCTACGCTTGGCAACAAGACCAAAAAAGCTGAGAAAGAAGCTGCCAAGAAGGCTGAAAAAGCTGAAGCAACAGCAAAATAAGTTCAGAAATCAAAAAGGCTCCTGTTTGCGGGAGTCTTTTTGTGGAACAAAGTATTCAGGCTAGAAAAAGCGGCCCACCTGGGCCGCAAGAAGTATGAAGAACTGGGGACAATTGTTCAAGTACGCTAACACTGACCGGACCAGCCGTCGTTAGCGACCGTGCTGCCTGGCGATGCTGTCGATGAAGCTGGCTACTTGCGCTTCGGATGCGCCGGTAGCGCGGTAGCGCTCTACGGCGTCTCGTGCCGTCGTGCCTGTGATGCCGCCGAAGGTGGTTTGGCCGATACCGTCAAGCCGCGACATCTCCGCATCGAAGCCAGACAGGTAAGGCCGGTCACCATAACCATTGTGCGTTAAACCATCACGATCGAATAATCCCATCCATTTTCACCCCCTTATGTTGGAATTAGTTGACTTGGCTATAAACTAGTTCTTCCCCCCTTCAAATTGAAATGTGTGCGCTAAACCAACCAATTTTGATTGGTCTAGCTCTATTGTATCACAGGTTGTTATTTTTGTCAATCTTTTGGAGCGATTCCAAGTAATTTTGTGATAAATTCTCGGATTTTTGGCATCGTATTATTCTTATCTGCTGGCAAGAAAAGCTCGGGATTTTGAACAAATTCAAGGGTAGAGAGCTGGTGATAAACGGCTTGGATGAGATTTCTCAACTCAGCGTCGTCGGCATCATTAAATTCATAAACTTTGTCGTAAACTTTCTCGTCTGAATCAGGAGTTACGAAAAGAATGTGACCTTTGGTAACATGATATTTTGCATAAGTAGGGGAAAGGTTGAGCAATAACTTGTAAAAACCGAGCTGCAAACGATATTTGAAGAGGCTAGGTTGGCGATCCCATTTCTGGTCGTGATATTTACTGGTTTTGAAGTCGTAAACTTCGATAGTTTTGGCTACGGGATCTATTTCGAGATGATCGATTTTGCCGGTCAGTGGTGTACCGTTGAAATTGAGGCGTTCGGGCGAGAGATTGACTTCGGCCTTGGCGTGTTCGTGGCGGAGGATCGGACCAAATTCTCGAAGAGCAATACTGAGGCTATGCTGGCCTTTTTCAAGCAGGTCGAGACGATCTTGAGCGCTGAGAAGAGCTTTCGGAGCTTCGGTTTGGAAGAAAGCGAGCGCTTCGGAATCGGTCAAACCGTGCGAAGTGATTTGTTCAAAAACAGCGTGGAGTAAATTACCGTAGCACATGGAGAGAGTGGGGGGTTCCTCGGGGGCACGCAAAACCTTGCGCTCGTAGAGCACTTGCGGTCCAGCGTAAGTAAGATCGACAAAAGTGGTCAAATCGGAAGCGGTGAGACGATAATTTTGCATGCGCGCCTTGAGTAAAGCTGTGATATCCGGCGTCAATTTTTGGTAATGAGAAATCCAATCGAGACGCAAAGTGCGAATTTTTTGTTCATCAGTAAGATCGTCGGCATGAATTTTGATCTCGGGGTCTTTGGGCAGGAAGTGAGAGACTTGTTCGGTGTCGGAACGGCCCGATTCGCATAGATAACGCAGGCGGCGCACTTCAGCGCCTTTCTGATCGGAAATGGCGTTAGTCATAATTAGAGCTTCTTTAGCACGAGTAATAGCGACGAAGAAAAGGCGCAGGCGCTCGTCATCGCTGATACCGGTGTGACGAATTTGAACAAGGTTTTTGGGGAGAGAGAGGCGGTTGTTGTTCCCTTTGGCCTTGCCCCAGGAAGCATCGTCGACAGAAGTGAGGAAGACGTATTGATATTCTAGGCCTTTACTTTTGTGGCTGGTCATGACTTGAATCGCGTCGGCGTGATCGCGATAGACACTGATGCGGGTGATTTCGGCTCCGGCGATTTCGTAGTCTTCAATTGTGCTGACAAAATCTTTGAGAGTAGGGATAAAATTGCTGGAAGAGCGCGACAGGCTTTTCGCATGAGCGAGTAAGGTCTGGCGAAGAGTGGCGAGATCTTCGTAAAGTTCGAGCAATTCTGCCTGGCTCATATGCTGCTGGTGATATGAAAGGAAGGGCGAAGTATAGCCATTCAGAGATTGATTACCGATGAGGTAGTCGAGCCAAAGCTCGAGCGGAGCAGAAAAGGCTTCGGTGGTCAAATCTGCAAAGAACTTGGCAATCGGAGTCAGATTGGGGTGGTCAGTGAGATATTCGAGAGTTGTCTTGTGGGTGCCACGCATACTAGCGACAGCCTGCAAAACTTCGAGCGGCGGAAGTTCCCAGAAATCAAAAGAGAGAATTTCTAGGAGCTGGTGGGAAGGTTGCTCATTATTGGCTAGAGCATTGATAAACTTTGCCAGCGTGATCAGCTGATGCATACGCGTATCAAGCAAAAGATTATCGCGCTTTTCATAGGAGACGTTAAGATTTTGTGCTTTCAGATAAGGTAAGATCGGGGCGATGTTCTTGTGTTTTGGGGCTAAGATCGCAATTTCGTTGGGGTTAACGCCAGCATCGACGAGCTTGCGAATTTCGCTGGCGATCCAAAAATATTCTGCCTCGGATCCAGGGAATTCGTGCCGAAAAACCTTGGCAGGTTGTGGGGTAGTTTGACCAACCTCCTTCATGGAATGCAAAGTTTTATCAACTTGGTAGTTTTTTGCGAAGCTGTCCTCGATCTGAGCAGCAATTTGACGAGAGAGATCAAGGATCTCGCTAGTGCTGCGGTAATTTTTAACCAAGGTAATCACTTTTGCATCGTAATGTTTCTGAAAATCCATGAGGTTGGAGGCGTTGGCGCCTTGAAATTCGTAAATTGCCTGGTCGTCATCACCGACTGCCATGACGGTAGGCTTTTCGTAATCGGTGAGCAGTTTAATCAGTTCAAATTGTGAAGCGTTGGTATCTTGGAATTCATCGAGAAGGATGTACTGAAAGAGTTCGGAAAGACTGAGCCGGAAGCCGTTATCGGTCTTGAGGCATTCGATAGTGCATTCGATCATGTCGTTGAAATCGAAGAGGCCGTCGCGGCGCAAGCGCTCGTCGTACTGTTCCATGAGACGTGCTAAGGAGAGTAGCTTCTTGTTCGCAATATGGTCCGTGAGTCGATAGGCCGTGGCTGCGTTGTCGGTGCGTTCAAAGTTTGCAGTTTTCCAAGCTGAAAGATCTTTTAGCTTCGGTTTTTCTTCGTTCTGCAAACGTTCGATAATTTGGTTGAGATCGCGCGCAAGGACGTTGGCGGTGCGTTCAATATTTTTCACAATTGGCGTCTTGGAAGTATATTTCACGAGAACTTCAAGAATTGGCTGGTAAGTATTCTGGATAGCGACTTCAAATTTACAGCGAGGCTGGTAGGCTAGCAAAATCGGCGAAATTTCGGCACTCAGCGCTTGGCTATCTTCAAGATTTTGCTCGGCAACTTTGGCTAAATCCGCAGCGGTCAGACGAGCAGCCTTGGCATTGCTAATCGTCTCGATAATGTCATGCGTTTCGGCGTCCTTGAGAATGTCGGTGGCAGGAAGTTTTTGTTGTAAATCGTGGATAATTTTGTATTGGACAGTTTCGTCAATCGGCGCATCGAGCTTGCGATCGAAGGTCTCGGCATAGTTCTTGTAGCGCTCGAGCAGATTCGCGCCGAAGGCATGGTAAGTGTAGATATTGACATCAAGTGCGGCCTTGCCGATCATACTTTGCAGACGGGTGCGCATGTTCTCGGCGCCAGCTTCAGTAAAGGTGAGGCAAAGAATATTCTCGGGGCTTGCATCGGTCTTTTCGAGAATGTAAGCAACTTTGGCAGAGAGAAGCTGAGTTTTACCCGTGCCGGGACCGGCGAGAACCAATAGCGGTCCGTCTAAATATTCGACTGCCTCCTGCTGCTCTTGGTTAAGCGGCATTTTTGCGCTCCAGAATGATCAGGTTTTCGAGGTGGGGCGTGCGTGGGAAAAAGTTGTAGGGCGTGACTTGCAAAATAGTGTAGGCATCCAGGAGAATTTTGACGTCGCGTGCCTGAGTGACGGGGTTACAAGAAAGGTAAATGATTCGCTGAGGACGCGTGTCAAGAAGTTTTTCTAATAATTCGGCATGGCAGCCAGCGCGAGGCGGGTCGAGAATCACGGTTTGATCATGGGTAATATATTCTAGAGCGCATTCCGACTTAGCAAGTATAGGGCGCGCGGAAGTGCCTTGGCAATTTTGTTCGAGTTCGCGATAGGCCGATTGGTCGCATTCGACGAGGATCAAATCAGAGTCTGAGGCGACCGAAAGTCCAATAGTACCGACGCCGGCATAGAGATCGAGCACGCTAGGTGAATTGATCCAACGCTTAATTTCTTGCAAGGCTAGCTCATAGACCGGGAGATTGATTTGGAAAAAGCCGTTGGGCGAATAGGAGTACTTTTTACCCAGAATCGTATCAGAAAGATTCGGAAAATGAGGATGAGGCTGACGGTTAAGTAATAATCCGCCACTGGTTTGTCCATCTTGACTACAACGTAAAAGTAGCGACTGGTAATTACGGGCATCGGCGTGGTCACGATTGAGGTCGGCAAGGATTGATTGAGCTTGTTTGAAAATCTCGGAGCGTTCGAGACTAGAGGTCTGCACGGGAACTTTGCGACGTGAACTCCGGGCGCGAAAAGCTGGATGGATTAAATTATCTTCGTGGCTATAATAGAGCGCGTACTCCATTTTGTTGCGGTAGCCATAATCGTGGCCATCAGTTTGAACGGTCGCAGTGAGGACTTCGAATGGAAGCTGATGCTGACGAAAAATCTCGGTGAGCATTGCTTGTTTCTGCTCTAACTCATAATCATACTGAAAAATCTGCCAGGGTGAAGTAGATAAATAACATGCATCACGCGGAGCCGCACGTTTCGGGCTGGTGGAGGCGAAGTCAGTAGCGATGCCCTCTAGGAAGCTTGATCTGGACTTGATAATTTCCGTGGCGGTGACGGTTTCGCCCGGCAAAGCGTTCCAGAGGAAAATTTTTTGGCCACTAGCTAGTGTAGCGATGGCTTGCCCGCCGGGTACGATTTTATCGATCCTGATGTGCTCAGTAAGGGTTTTATTCATAGCGCAAAGCGTCAATAGGATTCTTGCGCGCAGCTTTGATGGCTGGGGCAGTACCAGCGAGAAGAGCGATAATCATCACGGCGATAATAATAGGGAGAATATTGTCTGGCCTGAATTCAAAGAGATTGAAAGTCGGGAATACTTCTAGGAAACCGCCCGGAGCATGGACTGCTAAGTTGGCAGCGTAGCCGACAGCCATTGCAACTGCGACGCCAAAGATTGAGCCCCAGAAGCCGAGGGCGATAGCTTCGATCGCAAATTCAAGGAAGATCTTCCAGGAGGACATGCCCAGAGCTTTGTCGAGACCGATTTCGCGCGTGCGCTCTTCGACTGACATGAGTAAAGTGTTGACGATACCAATCGCAGCGGCCAGAAGAGCAATACCGCCGAAGATCGTGAAAACGATCATGATGACATCGAAGAAAGTACGGATAGTACCCATTAAATCAGAAACTGTGATACCATAAAAACCGTTATCTTCCAAAATCTGTTTAATTTCGTCTTCGGTATACTTGGTAGTATCGAAACGGGTTTGTACGGCATAAACAAGCTCTTTTTGCTCGGCAGGATAATTCTTTGTGCCAGCTTCAAACATAGCGTCTTCAAGTGCACGGCTGATAATCGAACCGTTGACAGCAACGACGCCAGTAGCTTGGACCCCGACGACTGTAGCATCAAAATTAGTCGGCTGCTTGGTCATCGGATCAAGGATAGTCAGTGTGACAGTTTTACCGATGGCGTCTTCATCAGATTTAAAACCAAGAACTTTCGGATAACTAGGCTTAAGGGTAATTTCATATTTCTTGGTATCTGGATTAGGCAAGCCGCCAGCGGTAGTGGCAATGTTAAAATCCCCTGGCGGCATAGCCCCGACTGTAATTTGATACTTCTTGTCGGTATATTTACTGGTAATGTATTCTACAGGGATATTTTTGGCGATGTAAATGTTGTCGCCGTCAATGCCGTCGATTTTTTTGAGCTTATCAATCTGTTCTTTGTTCATAGCGGTGACGGCTTGGTCGGGATTATATTCGACTGGGTCACCGGAGGTACCACTCATCATGCTGCTAGCCATATCCATGGAGCTGGCGCTAGTAATCATAACGTAATCGGCACCGCCAAGGCTAGCGGTTTGCTCGTCGATAAAGTTATTGACGCCTGTATTGATAGCGGCATTTAAAATAATCGTAAAACTACCCACAAAAATGGCGAGAATGGTAAGGAAAGTACGGACTTTATTGCGGAATAGATTATGATTGGCAGTGCGAATAATTTCAAAGAAACCCATTATTTTGCTCCTTTCGCAGTCTTAGTAGATGTTTTGGTTGAGCGAGCAGGCTTTTTCGTGCGACGAGCAGGAGCGGATTTTTTGGCAACTTTTTTCGGTTTTTCTGCACTGTCCTCAACGATTTTACCATCGACAATGCGAATTTGGCGGTCACAGAGCTTGGCCAGATCTTCGTCGTGCGTGACGATAATCAGGGTCACGCCTTTATCCTTATTAAGGCTAAAGAGTAATTTAATGACTTTATCACCGGTCACCGAGTCGAGATTACCGGTGGGCTCATCGGCAAAGAGGACCTCGGGTTCATTGACGATGGCGCGAGCGATACAAACACGTTGTTTTTGCCCGCCTGAAAGGTCATTGGCTTTAAATTTCAGACGGTCGTTCAGGGCAACAATGCCAAGAGCTTTCGCCGCAAGATTTTTGCGCTGTTTGCGACGTACGCCTGCGATTTTTAGAGGTAAAACAACATTTTCTAGAACGGTGTCACTTGGATTCATGAAAAACTGCTGAAAAACGAAACCAAAGCTGCGATTGCGAAGCTGATTGAGCTTGCGAGCGCGGAGCTTCGTCGAGTCGATGCCGTTGATCTTGATACTGCCGGAAGTAGGCTTGTCTAACAGAGCAAGTAAATGCATCAGAGTCGATTTACCAGAGCCAGATTTGCCAATAATGGCGACCGATTCACCGGCATAAATGTCTAGATTGATATTCTTTAGTGCTGTAAAGGCGGCGGAACGTTTGCCGTAAATTTTAACAAGATTTTTGACCTCAATGACCTTTTCCATCTTTTCATTTTAGCATGGTTTCTATATGGGTGCAAATTGTTAGTCGAGGATAATGATGCACCGGGTAGCAAAGCCAGTTGCAGGTGCATTGGGAAGAGATGGATAAACCGTATCGACATCAAAGTGAAAATCCATCATGGCGGGATCGGGAATCTTTACAGATGATGTCGTATGCGATCCTACGCCAACATGTCGAATAACCTGTGAATAGTTAGCGTAAAGAGTGACAAACCCAGTACGCGGAGAGTGTATTGGAGCGCTTCCTAATATTTGACCTACGGTTTGACCTTTGAAACCTGGGACATCATCGCCGATGACATTATGGAGGCTACTTCTCCCCCTATTGACATCTGCATCCTGCCCTACCCCGCCCCCAGTTTTTAGCGCATCTCCCGCATAGAGCTTTAGGAGATGATAGAAACTCCCGCTCGTCTCATTATACTTCTGTCCTGAGTACGGTAATTGCCAACCTTTAGGGCAAATGGAACTATTAGAGAGATCTTTGCCAGTTGTACCATCTAATGCTTGTCCTTCTTCTACAGAAAGAGCATTAGCGGCTAGCCATTGGTAGTAATTGCCTACTAGGTAATGGCTATCATAGACACCACGATCAATATCAATACTCCACTTTGCAGCCGAGGGAGTTGAAGTAATAATGCTAGCGTTTTTAGTATAGGTCTTACCGTCAGTATCGGTATATATAGGATTTTCTGTAAAATTTGCCTCATTACTGGCACGCCAAGTAGACCAGCTTGCTCCAGGAAGTGGCGTAGAAACATCCATAACTACGCCATATGGAGTAACTACATTACTTTCTGGCCTGCCACTAACTACAGCTCCACCTTTCGCGTAGGCGACCAGACCGTTTTGGGCTATAGTAGCACCAGTCCAAAAATTATGCTCTCCTTCTCCGGGATAGATGACGATGTATGCCCCTTCATTCCACGAGTATACGGCGTTCTGATTGAAACAATTAATCTTTGCATCGTCACTTAAGCCATCACACATTGCAATAGTGAACCTGTCTTTATCGGCAGGAGTTCTAGTTGATTCAGCCGGTATATAGCTATAAGCTTCATACTGTCCAGTAGTAGGATTAAGTCTAGATCCTTCTACTGGTACATTCTTTTCTAAGTTTAGTGCTAGGTTCTGCGTCATCCAACAATTACCATCAGCTAGTCTAGCGACCCAGTAGGCTTGGCTATCTCTTGTATCGATCAACCGTTTAGTATCACCGATTTGTGCGGAGCGGCAGATGGCTGGTGTCATTTCCTGC
>CAZFGY010000002.1:0-41526 GCA_964518465.1 uncultured Candidatus Saccharibacteria bacterium
CCAAATTTTTTGCCATTTTTGTTCAATTTTCAGGGGGTCATATCTATCCATGTTTTACATTATAACACAAACGGGCGGGGGTGGGTATCTGGAGACGCGACACTACTCGATAAAAACATAGGTCGGCTAGCACTAGCCGACCTTCTTGGGTTTGATAAGGTCCTCTACATGGACGTAGCTCTAGGATGACCGCCGCCGCTACAACCGCCACCTGATCCGCACGCGCACACTGCGTTAAACAAGTCTGGCCGATAAGGCTCCGTATCCTCGGTAATACATTCAAGGATCTTTCCTCTTACGATGGTGCCTCCGCGAGCCATCTCTTTAATATTACGCTGCGCGGTTTGTGCTTTTCTTCTCATGTTCTTGCCCTCCCTTTTTGTTTTATTGTTTTATTGCGCGAGTTCTAAGCATATGAACTAAGGCACTCACAGCTTAATCGTATCATTGAATATTGATTCTGTCAAAATTTACATTGACTTTTTTGATGAAGTGTGCTATAATGAGGAGATAGAGCATCTCTTAGTAATACTGGGTATTATCTCCTCACAAACCCCCCTGCGATGGGGGCTTTTAGCTATTTTGTAAACCCCAGAGCGCGATGCCGGTCGCGACAGAAACGTTGAAAGATTCTTTGCGGCCCTGCATGGGGATTTCGAGAAAATAATCGATTGTTTTGCGTAAATCCGCGGGTATGCCATGGACTTCTTCGCCGAGAATGAGAATTACTTGGTCATTGAGCGCCAGAGGTTCGCCCCTGGTAGTTTTGCGTTGGCTGAGGACAACTTGGCGCGACAATTCGGAAGGGTCGAGATTATTCTCGAGCCCGAGAATTGTATAGCCTTCTGTGCGCTGCTTCGAGAGCCAAGCAACCGGGTCGTCGACGAGAATTTGCGGAACGAGGGTTTCCGCGCCGAGGGCAGATTTGGCGATTTGATGATTGAGCTTCGTGCGCAGATGCGGTAAAAGATTTGGATCGCCAAAACGCGGGGTGTAGCCTGAGAAAGCGACGCTCTGCACGCCCAAGCCTTCGGCAGTGCGTAAAATGGCACCGACATTATAGATGGAGCGAATGTTATGAAGAAGTAGAGTGATTTGCATAGGCTAGACCGGGATTTCGAAATTACGATTATGAACGGCGATATGGCGGTGGCTATCAAGGCTTGCGCGGCGATTTTCATCATAGGTGGCTTGGGTGAGTGTACGGGTTAGGGTAATAATCTGGACAAAAGTATCGTCATCGGTTGTGTGCTGATCAAAAATCTCACCATTGCGGCGGCAGCGGTCCATGCCCTCTTCGATGAAATGGTCGTGGGCTTTATGTAGCAAGGCATTTTCGATCTGTTGACGCAGGTTTGGGGAATTTGGATGTGACTTGGCATATTCTAAGACTTCGTACGGAACATAACGCCGGGCGATAAGTTCGCGAGAACAAACTGCCAGAGCATGCTTTAGATTCTCGTCTGCGGCTTCGATATAAGTACTGGCGCGTTGGATTAGAGGATCTTCACTGTCGTAGGCGTCATCAGGCAGCATGGCTTCGAACAGTTCATTTTGGGCGCGGATTTCGGAGAGCACTTTGAAACGCGCCTGGAGCATTTGCGGCGAGAGCATATTGGGTAGCCACTTGCTATCCTCGTTGCCACGCTGGAAAGTTTCCGCTAGCTGTTGGACTTCTTCGCCACTGACGCCGATGACATAGCGCGGGACGAGCGGGAGGTAATGCTCAACCTCACCATCGGTATAGTAGTCGATACTGCTAAATCCGAAGGGGAGCTGCCGATTGTCATTATAGGAACGGGTAAGCTTATCAAGGACTTTAGCGCGGTCGACTTGCAGAGTGACGTCAAAAGCAAGCGGTAATGTAGTGAGTTCAAGCCCAGCACTTCCTTCGAAGCTCTCCGCAAAAGTCAAAGTCGAGAAGGCGTCGACGCGGTGGCTGAGGTCGTCATAGCGAGTAGCTGCGAAAGTCTGGGTCGTAAACTGCTCGCCATCTGCGGATGGGAGATTTCCTAACCAGCGTCCAATCTGGACGCCTTGAGCAAAAATACGCTCGAAAGTTTGGGCGAGCTTACCGCTATCTGGGTCGTGATTGAAGCGCGCTTCAGTACGCTCAACATAAGCTTGGTCACGTTCCAACTTATGCGTAGAATAAAGCTCATTAAAATCGGTTAGTTTTAGCTCAAAAGAACGCCCGCAATATGGAACTTGCCGAGATTCTAAGTTCATCTCCGCGGCTTCGATCACTAAATGACCTACCCGCTGCCCAGGACGCTCAAGAGCAGAAGCGGTTTCAGAATGAGGAATTTTTTCTAAATTCATACTGATACATTATATCATTACTTAAAGGTAAGAAAAACCGCATCCAGCGGATGCGGCAAAAGGTATGGAGGCTAAGGTGCGGTACAAAGATCCTTTAAGTGCTGGCTAGCCAGACGGATCGAATCCGTCAGCAGAGTGAGATTCCGTTCGTGAAGGCCATAGGCCGGGTTTAATTGTACCTGGATCAGGCCCACTGCTAAATCCCTGAGGTTAAGCGAGATTGCCCCGCCAGAGCGCATAGCGATCAGACACGCAAGTTCATCGAAAGCCTTGGGATCGGTCGGAATCTCCGTAGGGAGAAACCAGATTTTACAAAAGATTTTAGAACACTGTTCCAGTTTAATCGAAGGGTTTTCAAGATTGACTACACTGAGGCGCACAAGACCTCACCTCCTTTTAAAACATCTGGACTAAACCTTCAAGTGAGGTTTCATTTACCATTGTAGCACAGATTATTGAAAAAGTCAAGTATTTTGACACAAAATTGTGGGGAATGCTCTATTTGACGAGAATGTCTTCTTCGGGGAGCGGACGAATACCGGATTCAGAGCGAAAACCGTCGTAATAATTGGTTTTGATAGGGGGATGGCCGATTTTATTGGCGGCTTTGACGATTTCATTGACGTCGTCGGTCATTTTGTAGATTGCGAGGTCATTCTTGGAGATCAAGCCAAGGGGAAGCATTTTGGAGCGATAGAACTTATCAAGCGGGCGCCAAAAACTCTTGCCGAAGAAGAAAACCGGCATTTTGGGCATTTTGCGCTCTTGCATCAGGATGGTAATCTCAGAGAGCTCGTCCATGGTACCGAGGCCGCCGGGAAAGAAAACGTAAACTTTGGCTGACATCGCCAGCATAACTTTGCGAGCGAAAAAGTACTGAAATTGCAAGGTATCGGTCAGATAAGGGTTCGGGAATTGCTCATGGCGCAAGGTGATATTGAGACCGATACTGCGGCCGCCATATTCAAAGGCACCACGGTTGGCGGCTTCCATAATGCCAGGACCGCCACCGGTAATGACGGCGTGGCCATTCTGGGCGAGGAGCTGGCCTAGCTCCCTGGCCTTCTGACAATATTTGTGATCTTGAGCGAGCCGCGCAGAACCGAAAATTGTCACACCTTGAGGATAAGTGCGAATGATCTTGAGACCGCGCTCGAGATCGTTGGCATAAGCTTTGGCACGTTCGACATCGGCAGCTTCGAGTTGTTTTAGGATTTCTTCATCAAGCATGTTACTCCTTTATTTTACTTCTTGAATCGGCATAGGATGGAGATCGACTTCTCCGGCCAAGATACCCGCGGTGGTACCGTATTTCTGAGTGACTTTGGCGGCGTTGGCCGAGGCGAAGGTAAGAGCGCGCTTAAAATCCGCCGTGGCGGCATACTCGGCCAAAAAGCCTGAGCCAAAAGCCGCGCCAGCACCAGTCGCATCACGCAAACGTTTCTGTTCATAAATGCCAAGACGGTAGGTCTTGTGATGATTGGTCGCGATAGCACCCATTGCTCCATCGGTAATAATAACGGTAGGACAATAATTGGCCAGGTGAGACAAGAGTTCAGAAAGTAGGACGCCAGGGACGATTTGCGCCGCTTGATGTTTATTGACGATGAGCACATCGACATCTTCGAGCAGGCCAATAAGCTTTTTCGGCTCGGCAAGCTCAGCGGTACCAGGATCGAACATGACTTTCGCGTCTAGTGCGTGGGCGGTTTCGAAAAATTCCAGCAACTTGTCCATGTCGCCATGGAGGCTCGCGGCATAGAGCCAATCCGGATGGATAGTTTTCAGGTCGTCAGCTTGAAGATTTTGAGTCCGGCTAGAAACGCCCTGATAAGTCAAGGTCGTGCATTCGCCAGATTTAGCGTCAAGCAATACTACAGAGCAGCCGGTAGAGCCACGGAGAAATTCGAGGCAACTACTGTCGATGTTTTCGATGTCTAAGCAGGTGGTGACGGCTTCGCCGGCAGCGTCGTGAGCGAGGTTGCTGATGAGGATGGTTTCGTGATCGTGGCGCGCAAAAGTCACCGCGGCGCTCAAGGCGTCTCCGCCCACCGAGAAAACAGCCTTATCGATGTCGACGTGGGTACCGATCAGCATTTTACCAAAAATTGATTGATTGCCAATCTCGAGACCTTCGAAATCATCGTGATCGACCATGCGAATGTCCTGAATAGCGGTGCCGAGCGAAACGATCCGGCTCATACCAGTACGCCTTTCTTCTCTGATTCAGCGACGAGAGATTGGTACATAGCGGCAGGATCGGCGGCTTTTGAGATTGCGCTACCGACATTGATGACGTCGATGCCAGCGTGGGCAAGGGCGCGGACGTTGCTGAGGTTTGCGCCACCGTCCCAACCGATTTCGAGGTCAGATTTAATAGCCCTGAGGAGAGGGACTTTTTCGATCTGGAGCATATCAATATTGCCACCCTGGCGACCTAATTCACCGGCAAAAATCATGGCGTGATCCGCGGAAGCGATCAGTTCACGAACTTTACCGGGGAAAGTACTCTTGAGCAGAGCGATGCCGACCTTAATGCCAGCGCTGCGAAGTTGCGCAAAGAGACCAGGGAGATTATCATCGACCTCGGCGTGCAAAATACAGAGGCTGGGCTTCAGACTTAAGACGGTGGCGAGGTGCTCGCTCGGGCGCGCGGTCATGAGATGTAGGTCAATGCTGACGTTTTCTGGGAATTTCATATTCGTGAGCGGAACCATATTGGTCGGGGCGAAGCTACCGTCCGAGGCGTCAATCTGAATGCGTTTGCTGAATTGGCTAAATTTGGCAAGATTAGCGTCAAAAACCGCCTGGTCGTCGGTGGTGATGGTGGGGACGATAAGGGACATTAGTTTTGCTCCTGGTCAAGGCGCTTGGCGCGGCGAAGATATTTTGGATTCGGGTCGGGATGAGCATGACAGAAAGCTTTAATAATGTCATCCATGGTATTTGTATCGAGATAATCTGCGGAAAGGCAAAGGACGTTGGCATAATCGTTGGTGCGCGCATGCTGGGCGCTTTCCACAGTCGCAGCATTAACGGCACGGATACCCTTGAAACGATTAGCCTGCATAGTGACACCGTGAGCTGAGCCACAGATGAGAATACCGAAACTGTGCTCGTCGGCCAAGACGGCTTTCGATACGGCAATCGCAGCATCATTATAATCATCCTCGGGGCCATATTCTTCCGGACCCAGGTCTTCGACAATGACATTCTCGTGGCAATCGCGCAAAATCGGGAAAAGTTCCTCCTTCTTACCGAAACCGCGATGGTCAGAACCTAAATAAAGATGGTATTCCTGCATACTTATATCCTCCTAGCGTCCAAAATCTACTGCTAGCTCGACCAGACGATTAGAGTAACCCCATTCGTTGTCGTACCAAGCGATTACTTTGACCATGTTGCCCCCGACGACGTCAAGCAGAGGCAAATCAATGATAGTCGAATGCGAATTGCCCCGTAGGTCGGTACTGACCAAAGCATCCTCGGTAACTTCCAAAATGCCTTCGTAATATGGCTCTTGGGAGGCGCGCTCAAAGACTTTGGACAGCTCCTCGATCGTGACATTGCGCTTCAGGACGGCGGTAATATCCGCCAGTGAAACCACAAGGGTAGGGACGCGGACCGAAAGACCGTTGAACTTCCCAGCTAGGCTCGGGATGGTAAGGGCGGCAGCTTTCGAGGCGCCAGTAGTCGTAGGGACGATATTGACGGCAGCGGCGCGAGCTTCGCGCAGGTCCTTGGCAGCATCATCAACGAGTTTCTGCGAAGCGGTATAAGAGTGTACGGTGGTCATCATGGCTTTTTCGATACCGAAATTATCTTCGAGGATTTTCATAGCTGGAGCGATACAGTTCGTAGTACAAGAGGCGCAAGAGATGATATCGTCATCAGCGGTGACGACTTCTTCATTAACGCCGAGGACAACGGTCTTGGCGCCAGGACCTTTCGCAGGGGCGGAAATTACGACCTTGCGTGCACCGGCCTTGATATGAGAGCGAGCATCCGCAGGGTTGCAAAAACGTCCAGTACATTCCATGACAGTATCAATTTTGAGCTTATCCCAAGGCAAACGTAGCGGCTCAGGCTCGGAGAGGAAAAGAATTTTATGACCGTCAACGATAATGTGTTTGTCGTCGTAATCAATTTCGTGGTCATAAACACCATAAGCTGAATCGTACTTAAGCAAGTGCGCAAAAGTAGCAGGATCACCTAGACTATTGACGGCAATGACTTCCGCATCGCGCCTTTCAAAAGCGATCTTGAACGCCGCGCGCCCAATCCGTCCGAAACCGTTGATTGCGAGTCTTACCATCTTACCTCCTAGAATATACTTACGCCTATTATAATCCTAATGTTTCTGACCGTCAATGTAATATCTTGAGTGAAAACCATCCATGAGATCTATATTAAGTTTAGGAAAATGGCTTCGTCCGCAGCGGGTACGCAGGTATTAACCAACACATGCTTACTTTAATAGGAAATTTTCTCCGTCTTATAACTGGTCGTAGTATGTCTATAGATAAAAATTATACATTTCGCGTTGATGGTGAGGGTCGCGTCTACAGTGTCGTAGCACCAGATTACCGTTTCTATGCCTTTCCCCTCCGTTGCCTAGTCTCTACTTAGGCTATAGGTATGAAAGAAAACAGCTTAACCCTTCCTCCGCGCCGGGCTCGTTGACCCTTGGGGTAGTACCCGAAAGATTCGACGCATTAGTGGTAATGCCTTCTTCTGGTCTTCTATTACGGCTTTAGAGGCTAATTATGCTCAGTATTTCCTCTTTACTCCTCAAGAGATCTATCCATCCCGTTCCCTTCATTATCTCAATGGCTTCCCCCTCCGTTGCCTCTTGCTAGGCTGATCTATGGAAAAGAGCGCGCGCCGGATTACCGGCTCCATCTTATAATCTGCAAGCTATGCGAAGGGTAAATAAGGAGGGTGACTTTTGGTCAAAGAATAGTGCGTCTACAATTCGTACTTATGTTGTAGCTTTAAACGAAACGACAGTTTTTCCTCTTAACTCTGGTAACCGTTTCTTCGGTTTCTCCCTCCGTTGCCTTATGCTACTAGGATAGGAAGGATGATGATCTGCTATGGACTATGGACTCTATACATGATATAATAGGTAAGTTCGTTATTGTATGGATAGTACTGTGAGGAGGGCTAGCATGAATTATCCAGATCACGATTTTTTGACTCCTGAGGAGGAGCGCACGCTCTTCGACTATTTCGCTTTATTGCTAGATACTATGAAATTGTTTGACGGTTCGGATTTAGACATTTGGATGACGGCGGAAGATGAGAAAGGGTTTGTGCTGACGCACGGAGCTACAGAAACCAGCGTGCTGGTGCCGATTGGCAAGGCCAAGGAAGCCTATGACTGGTTGGTTGACGCCAAGAAAATCGTTCAAGATGGACGCACATTATTATTAGAGCTACAGCGAGCATTGTAGCGCCTTTACCGCCAGTTGATCTGGCGGTTTTGATTGCGCGTTGATAAAATCTACAGATTAGGCTACAATGTGGTTAACCTTTGGTCAGAAGGTTGATCTTTAAGAAAGGATGTGAATCAAATGAGACGACAACAGTGGCTTGAAGGGGTGCGCCTCAACGTGCCTGAGCGACCAAAACCGCGGTTTAAACCTATTGTCCGTCGAGAGAAATTTGGCTACTCTGTATGCCGAGGGTTTGGTGGCTATTCTCCAAATCCACCTCGAGGCAAAGATAATTACAGGAGCTGTTTCTAAGTCGGCTCGTCACTGGCTGTTGCGAAGAGATAGCAAATGGTCAAACCACTAGCTGGACTCAAATCGTTAATCACATACCCTTGGCCCCGCAAATGCGGGGCTTTTTCTTGTGACCAGAAACCCCCGGGTGTCCGGGGGGCTGGTTGTTTGTTGCGACTACTAAAACGTCTAAGCGCGAGCAAAGTGTGCGAAAGCACGGTTCGCTTCGGCCATGCGGTGGCAATCTTCCTTCTTCTTGAAGGCGGCACCTGTTTCGTTGTAGGCGTCAACGATTTCTGCTTCGAGGCGCTTTGCATATGGCATACCTTGGCGGGCACGAGCGGCCTGAACGAGCCAAGAGAAGGCAAAATGTTGCTGACGGTGGCCAGAAATTGGGAATGGAATCTGGTAGTTTGCACCACCGACACGGCGGGATTTCACTTCAAAATCTGGAGAAACATTGGCCAGAGCCTTCTCGAAAACAGCAACTGGATCTTCGGATTTGAGCTTTTTGGCAGCGCCTTCAAGAGCGGCATAAACTGCGCGCTCAGCGGCCTGTTTTTTGCCATCGAGCATAGATTTGTTGATCAAACGCTGCACAGAAACAGATTGGTATTTGCGATCTGGGATGACTTTGCGTTGGAGAGATTTAGTAACTTTGCGTGGCATAAATTATTCTCCCTTCTTTGCGCCGTATTTAGAACGGCCTTGTTTACGACCCTGGACACCTTGGAGATCCAAAGTGCCACGGACGATATGATAACGGACACCTGGAAGATCTGGCACACGACCACCACGGACCAGCACGACGGCGTGCTCCTGGAGGTTGTGACCTTCACCACCAATATAAGCCCAAACTTCTTGACCATTAGTCAAGCGAACGCGAGCAACCTTGCGCAAAGCGGAGTTTGGCTTCTTTGGTGTCTTAGTAGTAACCTTGAGACAGACACCGCGTTTAAGAGGAGCAGCTTGCTCGTAGCGGCGGGTCTTAAGAGTATTAACGATTGAACCAAGCGCAGGAGCCTTTGACTTTTTTGCGGACTTCTGGCGTGGTTTACGAATCAACTGATTGATAGTTGGCACGATAAAATTCCCTATTAACTTTAATATGTGACTGTTTTGTTTACAGCAATGACAAACCAGTCTGAAACTCTGTAGTTATTATACTCTAGTTGGGATGAAAATGCAAGAGTTTTCCTGGAAATTAATGGTGGTGAGCGTGGCCGTGGCTATGGGACTCGACAGTAGCTTCTTGGCATTTTAGTTCGTGACAATGCTCGCCCGGTAGTTCGAGCTCAAGCGTGCTATGCTCAATTCCATGCTTTTTTAATGCAGCTTTAATCTGTGACTTCACTGCCGGGCGGTTCTTTTTACAGACAACATGCAATGTTGCGAAATGGTGGTAACCGTCTAAGCTCCAAAGATGAAAATGGTGAATATCTTCGACCTCAGGGATTTTCAAGAGTTCTTCTCGGATATAGTCAAACGAAAGGCTTGATGGATTTTTTTCGAGCAAAACATCGAGGATAGAATTGCAGTTTTTTAGTGCTGCCCTAAGAATAAATAGCGCGACTAAAACAGAGAGAATAGGATCAATAACAACAAAATCGGTAAATCGCATAATGATTGCACCGACGAGGACTACTACCCAGCCGAGCACATCTTCTAACATGTGCAAATTGACTGATTTTTGATTTAGGGATTCCCCCTCACGCGTAAACCAGGCAGCGGTAAAGTTAACTACCACACCGATAGTCGCTAGGACAATCATACCGTCATAGTTAATGTCAACTGGGTTAACCAACCGTTCGATTGCACTGATAATAACTATAATTGAACCGACGACGAGAATTATAGTAGTAATAAGACCACCAAGTAAGGAATAGCGGCCATAGCCATAGGTATATTTTTCATCGGGTTGACGCTTACTTTTGCGCTCCAGAAAATAAGAAATACCAATACTAAGAGCGTCACCTAAATCATGGATCGAATCGGAAATAATAGCCACACTACCTGTCAATGTGCCACCAATCAGCTCATAGACCGAGAAACCTAGGTTGAGCAAAAAAGCTACGAGAATTTTTGCGGTTGATGTTTTAGCGTGTTTTGTCATATTTTTCCTCCGGTTGGTGCTTAATATGCGTGAGGCTAAGGCCGATCGCTTCTTGAACATGAGCGTCATCGAGCGAATAATACACTTCTTTGCCGGACGGACGAGCATAGACGATGTTAGCCTCTCGGAGACGACGTAATTGGTGTGAAATAGACGACTTCGACATTGAGAGCACGTTGGCTAAATCACAAACACATAACTCTTGATTGGCCAAGGCGAGGCAAATTTTCAGCCGGGTAGGCTCACTAAGGATTTTATAGAAGTGCGCAAGGTTAGCTAGGACGTTTGGTTTAGGAATGCTGGATATAGCTTTTGCTACCGCTTCGGGGTGAATGGCCTCGCAGTCACAGAGAAAATAGTTTTTGGGCATTTTAGATTCCTTTCATAGTTGAATGTATGCTCAACTATTTCTAGTATAGTTGAACGTATATTCAGCTGTCAAGCCTATCCTTATGTCAAAAATGCTACTAAAAATCCCCTGGTCATTGGCAAGGGGATTTTAGTTAACCGAATGAGACTATTTATCCGATTTCTCAGACTTTGGAGTTTTGGCTGCTTTGACTTTCTTCTTGACCGGTTGATTCATAATAGCATCTCCGCCATTTGCTGCAACTAGAAAATCTATGGTCTTATCGATTATCAAGCGATTCTTAATATCTTGACGGACTTCGGGTTTCTTGAGGTTGGCGAGAGCTTCTTTAGATTTCTGATAAAGGTCTCTAAGCTCAGCGATTTTTACGTCGACTTCCTCATCAAGCGCTTTAATTCCCTCTTGCTGGGACAAAATTTGCAAAATCAATGATGATTTGACTCTGGCTTCAGCCACTTCGCGGGCGCTTTTCTCCCAATCTTCGAGACTCTGGCTGGCGTACTCGAGATATTGTTCGAAGTTCATACCGCGACTAGCGGCGCTACGCGTAACGTCGTCGCGAATGAAGCGAAGCTGGTCTTGGATAAGAATTTCCGGAGCGGCAACTTTGGAATTTTTAACTAGTTCGGCGACAAGATTTTCACGGTACTTTTCGAGGGCGCGATGCCGATTTTGGCCCTCGAGATTCTTCTTGATATCGGCTTTCAGTTCCTCAATGTTCTTAAAATTACCGCATTTTTTGGCTAATTCGTCGTCGAGCGCAGGCTTTTTGACTTCATTGACTTGCTTGAGTAAGGTTTCGAAGACTACTGGCTGGCCAGCTAAGGTCTTTTCAGGATAATCTTTGGGGAAAGTAACTTTAAGATCGAATTTATCGCCCGCAGAGTGGCCAACGACGCCATCTTCAAAGCCGGGGATAAACTGTCCTGAGCCGAGCATAAGATGGTGATCTTTAGCACTACCGCCTGGAAATTCGACGCCATCTTTCTTGCCTACAAAATCAATAATTACTTCGTCGCCGAGAGCAGCAGGTTTTTTCGCAACCACTTTTTCGGCGTAAGCGTTGACGATATTATCAAGAATTTCTTGCACATCTTTGGCGGACGGTTCGGTTTTTTCCATCTTAGCTTTGAGTTTTTTGTAGTCACCGAGCTTTACCTCTGGCAAAATGTCAGCTGTAGCGATATATTCAGCAGATTCGTCAGGAACATATTTCGTGACGCTAACGTTCGTAATAGCAATGGGGTTCAGCTTCGCTTTACCAAAAGCCGTCGGCATCGTACTACGGACGGCGACATCAATAGTTTCATTAGCAATATCGTTGGGAGCAAGGTTCCTCTCGACCAGTGATGCTGGAGCTTTGCCCTTGCGAAAACCTTGGACTTTGACATTCTGAGCGAGGTGAGCAATAGCTTGGCTACGCGCGGTTTTTAGATCTTGATCATCAAGCGTTACTTTGACTTCCACCCTTGTATCGGATATTTTCTTTGTTGTAGTCTTCATATCTTTTATTATAACATACTCTATCGGGTAATCATACCGCCTTTTTCCCGGCAACGGAGATGGCGAATAGTGTTCTTAACGTCAGCACCCAATTTGACATCCGGGTTCAGGATGTTATTTGGATCGAAGGCTTCTTTGATACTGCTATAAAGCTGGCGCTCACCGACGCCAAGGGTTTTGGACATCATGAGAGCCTTGACTTGGCCTTCGGGCCCATTGCCGGTCAAAGAACCTTGGCAGTCGACTACGAGCTGGCTATAAAGCTTCAAAAACTCGACTAACTTGCGCCGGCCTTCGACCGAAGTACAATCAATTTCGGGACGAACGCTATAGTTCGAAGTAATAAAAGAACCGAAAACTGGGAGATCGAAACCAAGATTTTTCTCAAGATTTTTGAGACCATAGAGATAATCACTGAAATGCATGCTGGGAATAAAAACGTCGTCTAGCACTGGCGTACGCTCACCGCGCGTGGTGTCATTAAGATAGCTGAGCAAGGCACTTTCGAGACTGCTAATATTTTCGATATTATCAGGGCCTTCTTCAACGTAAAACGTACTCTCAGGTAAGGCCTCAAAACATTTTTTCATTTTTTTGGATAGTTTCGGGCGGCGATAGTTGAAGGTGAGAATCACCAGGATACCTTTGCCAATTTTACGAACAAAGAAATCTGGTTTCTTGCCATGCTCGTTGGCTGCCTCCATGATGCGCAAATCATAAATCTTAATTGTGGAGGGCTCGAGATCACAGACGTAATTGAGAAAACGCTGGGCCGCTTTCAGGTCGTGGAAAGAAATGATCAAGCGATGAGGAGCGGGCGGCAAGGGCTCGACATGTAAGATAATATCACTGATAATGCCCAGCGTGCCCTGAGAAGCAAAAAGAAGTGGCAAGAGGTTGATCGAGCGCTGGCTACGTACCTGAGTAATATTGGAATACCCAGCAGCATCAAAAGGTTGCATGGTGCGATCCAAGATGGTATCACCATAATCATCGACGATTTGTTCGATTTTTTGGTAAAGCTGGCTTTCTGCGGAATAGGCGTCCTTGCGGTTCTCAATAGCGCGGATGCTAACAGGCGCCAATTGCACGACGTCGCCACTTGCTAATACGACTTCCGCACGCTCGACAAAATGGTAGATCCCGCCATAGCGATCCATTAAATCATCGCTCGGGCAAGTGGCGATTAGGCCACCAATAGTAGCGCGCTCATCGTAGTCAATTGGAAGCCACAATCCTTGCAGAGCCAAGGCTGAATTTAGCTGGCCGAGAGTAACACCGGGCTGGACGCGCACAAGTCGACCCCGAATGTCGATTTCTTCAATATGATTGAGTCGTTCGGTAGAAATTACTAGCCCAGGTCCGATACTGGCGCCAGTTTTGTCGATGCCGGAACCTCGTACCGTGACAGGGAGGGAGAAATCACGATTCGCTAATTGGTTGGAAAAACGCAGAAGCTTGCGAATATCATTAGTACCCAGTGGAACCGCCACGAGCCGGGGCATAATTTGCAAAATAGAGCGATCGGTGGAGTAACTTTGACAGAGAGAAGGGCGATCAAAAACATTGCCAAGAATGTGTTGATTCAGATATTCCGCCAGCTTGCTCACCCAATTTACCCTTTTATACTTGTTACTATATTAGCATAAAGGTTAAGTTTTGTGTAGCAAATTTGCAAAGTGCTTGACAAAATCTATTATCTGTGATACAATGAAAAGATAGGCTATAGCTAAAACAACAAAATGAGTAAACCGAGATATTATGAGCATAATGCTAAGATGTGCTGGGTCGGAGAACAGCAGAAGGTTTGCTATGATTCAAAAGAGGAAGCTGAAGTGGCTGCTCTAGTCGCCCAGCACGATTACGGAGCGCCGAAACTAGAGGTGTATAAATGTGAATACGGCGATCATTGGCACTTGAGTTCCAATCATCATTAAATTCTCCAAGTGGTTTCTAGGTAACCGGCGCTCAGACTGGGGTTATAAAGCAAGTGGGCAGCCGAATCAGGAGCACTAGGATAAGTTGTACGCAAATCGAGCTGAGCGGGTATTCCGCGCTGACCGTCCTTACCGTAAGGAATAAGAGTGAGACGAAGGTGATCAGTAACATCATTAAGGGTGAAGCGACCGCTATTTTGATATAGCTCAGTGAAACCCAGAACAGCGTCGTTGAGCACGAGCAGGACTTTGCTGGCATTAGTTTTAAAACTGACTTGAGCTGATCGATCATCTCGGATGACATGTTTCAGATCAGTAATTGTCGCAAGCTGAGGTTGGCTGTTCGTCACGGTAAGTTTGGCGGACATAGTGCTAGAAACACCATCAATACTCCGGACGCGAACTTGGATAAAACCAGAAAAATCTTTGTCGTAACGCTTAGTAACCACTGCGCCCTGATTTTCTAGTTCAAACTTGTTGTCTCCGTCTAAATCCCAATCAAAACTTAGCTCCGAACCGTCGGGTGAATAAGAACTTGAGGCATCAAAGCGAAATTCCTCGCCGACATTGCCTCGATATTCCATTAACGCCAGCTGAGCAACAGGACGACCAAGAATTGTCTCGGTAGAAAGTTCGAGTTCAGTGTCAATATCGAAAACCTGCCCGCCAGTAGCTTCGGCAAGCTCCTCGTGTAGCTCACGAATGCTCGGCGAATGGTTATTAGTCACTACGTAGACATTGACCGGGTCGATTTCGAGGCTACGCTTCGTGACATCTTCGAGAGTGACTCCGTCGCGATCAGGAGAAAGATAGCGCGCATCGGTCAAGATCACAGCAGATTTAGTCGCTCCGAGCATCCAGTTGAGGGAGTTGAGTGCAGTCATGACGGCGGACAGTGCAGATTCGCTCGCGTCGCCACCGCCGTCAGCTTCGATGGCGTCAATTTTGGCCGAAAAGTCATCGTAAGTGCAGGTGAAATTGCAATGCATTTTGGTCTCAAAAGGATCGCTCAGGTCACGATATTCGAAGAGGGCTACCCGTCCATTGCCCTGAATGACTTGACGAGCAAGACGCTTGGCTTCGGTTTTGTACTGGTCAATGAGTGGCTGCATGGATTCAGTCGAATCGATGATGATCGCGACATCGTGAGATGTAGGTTTATTAAAGGAAAACCCTAATGAGCCAGAAGCATTCGGAAAAGCTATTCTAATACGTGATCTAATAATCCGAGCCGCGGCTTGATAAAAATTATTCGCAACATACTCGCCGTGGTCACTAATACTAGAGCCGGAGCTGCACATGATATCGTCATCATTACACCAAGTGCCAATTTTGCCGGCATAGACCTCGGGTTGATAGGGACGCTGGCTACCTAGCACACCTTCGTAAGCATAACAATCGGGAACGTGAGCGCGATAGGGCGACAGGTTTTTGCCCATACAAGCGTCGGGGACTTTAGGAAAAATACCCATGGTATGGCTATTACCTTCGGGAAGATAAAGTTTCGGATCGCCAAAAGTGGCAGCGTAGAGAATCTTCTTTGCATCGAGGTCGGGCAAAGTTTTTGAAATTATCATGGCACCCTGCGAGTATCCACCGAGCACAAACTTGGTTTTAGGACAAAGTTTGGAAATTTTTTGGGTGTAAGCTTTCAGCTCGCCAATTCCCTGCGCCACGCTACGTCCAAAAGTGAACGATTCGCCACTACTGATAAAGGCACCTAGCAGATTGACGAATCCGCCTAGACTGCCGCTGACGGCGCTAGCGGGATATTGGTATTCGCCTTGCTTCGCACTGCCGAGCTCGTAAAAGTGGTAGCTTAGTCCACTAGATGCAAGCTGATTACGATTCTCAGCTTCCCAAGCTGTAGCGCTGGGGCTGCCTAGAGCTTCACCCGAACCGCGAGCAAAGATGAATTCTAGGTCCGAGCATTCGTAAGAATCTGCCAAAGCCGGCGGCGATTGTTGCCAGATCGTATAGAGCGCGAAACAAGTTAGGACTAGCAGCAATAAGATGCCCAATTTCAGCCAACTAACATGCAGGTAGTTATAAAATTTTGAGAAATGTTCAATCATTTTGCCTCCGCAAAAAGTTAAATTAATATTATTGGCGGAGTATAACAAAATTTTTTCTTAAAATACAAGCACAGCCGTTATGTTTTGACAAAATTACCAAACAATTTCGGGCAGATTGTGCTGTTTGAGAAAGTCGTTAGCTTGGCGGAAATGATTATTGCCAAAAAATCCGTTATAGGCGGAGAGTGGTGAAGGATGGGCTGACTCAAGTACTAAATGCTTACTAGTGTCGATGAGCGTTTTCTTGCTCCGAGCATCACGACCCCAGAGTAAAAAGACTAGATGTGGACACTTTTCGTTTAAATATTTTACCGTTGCTTCGGTAAAAGTTTCCCAGCCATGCCCGCGATGCGAACCGGCTTTGTGCGCTTCCACGGTCAGGACATTATTTAGTAGCAATACACCTTGCGTCTGCCAAGGCCGAAGATTGCCGGTAGGGTTAGCGTGGTGTCCATATTCTGCATCAATCTCCTTATAAATATTGATTAGTGAAGGGGGAATAGGCTGAGAACTAGGGACAGAGAAAGCTAATCCATGTGCGGCGCCCGGCGTATGATAAGGGTCTTGACCAAGAATGACTACTTTGACCTGATTAAGATCAGTGGTGAAAGCGCGAAAGACTTGGGTCTTAGTTGGAAACACAGTTGTAATTTCGTAAGCTTGGTGCAAGAATTGGCTAAGCTCCTGGAAATACGGTTTAGCAAATTCTGAATCAAGAAAAGGTTTCCAACTTTCATGCATGTTAGGCCTTTCGGGATTTTTTGGTGGTGCTGCTAGCGACAGGCTGCGCATTCTTTGAAGGTTTCAGGCAACGCACGATCAAACCAGCGCCCAAGATCATGGCGAGGAATCCGGTAAGAATATTAAGGCCTGGGATCATCGCGAGGCATCCCAAAATAACGATACCAAGTAAAGCTTCGATGAAAGCATTGCCTTTGCTATGGGCTAATTTTTCAATAATAAGATGGCCAAGCCAAAGTCCGGCAAAACCTTGTGAAAGATAAATCAGAACAATATAGAGGAGAGCGATCATGATTGCGACTGGCGCACCAATAAAGGAGAGAAGCAAAAGTACGAAAAGGATGGGCGCGAAGATAATGACGCCACCACCGATTGCCAGATCTAAACCAATTTTGCCAGTTGTATCTTCATCCCCAATGCGGCGATGAGTGTTGGGACAAATAATTAAGATAATCAACATAGCTAGGAAGAGACCTAAGATGCTGATCAATTTGCTAAACCAAACGCCAAGGGGATTTAGTTCATAGGAGTCTGGAGTGTAAAGATTTAGGCTGCCGTAAGTGACGTTATCGGAACCGGTGACCGCCGCGTCATCATTATAAGTAAGCGTGCCGCCTATGTCCACTTTACCTTCAAAGGCAATAGTTGCCGCAGAGAGATTAACATTCCCCTTAATTTTGACATCGCGGAGGACAACAGTATTCGCAGAAGCGGAGAAGTCGCCGGAAAGATCGGCGCGGTTTTCGACACTATAGCCAGCGGCATAGACATCGCGTCCGATTTTGGCATCTGGAGCAATGGAGACGATACTCCCAGCGAGGAAAATGTCTTTCTCGGCTTCGGCTGCAAAGTCGACGGTATTACCGCCAACGAAAGCGTATTCTGAGTGGGATTCCAAAGTAAGTTTATTGCCGAAGCTGAAGAAGAGGCCTTTAACTGTAGTCTGATCGATGACATTATTACCTGCTAGTAGTAAATTATCACCGAACCATAGCGATTCGCTCTCACCGGTGGCACTAGTTTCCTCACGGAAAGTTGGCTCCGCAGCCAAAACTGGTACGCCGATCAACAGTGCGCACAATGCAGCGGCAACGGTTAAAATTTTAACTTTGATTTTCATGCAATATACCTCCTATTTGATATGTTTATCGATTTCTGCATCAGATATTTCGTATTTACGCTTGCGAGCAAAGTAGGTTAAACCTTTGGTGGCTCCCCAACCGATAAATGCCAAAATAAAGAAATATATAAATCCAAAAGTAGTGAAAGTCGGCTCGGATTCGGTAAAGAGGCTGAGAATAGCTGCGCCGGCCGACATGGAGGTGACAATCGTCAAGCTATCGATAGAACTAGAAGTGACGTCCTGTTTAATACCCTCGAAGAGCTTTTGGGCAGAATGTACATAATGCTCGGTCATCGTCCAAAGGTCTTTGACGTATTCAAGTGTATCGCGCAAAGTTTCATAACGATAGCCAGAAATAGCCAAAAAATCCGTGAGATCACGGTCTTCTTTGGCGATGCGCTCGCGAGTGGAAATATAAGTCGACATTTGATTAATGCGACCATCGATTAAGTTCACTGTCTTAGCATAGCTATCGAGTTTGGTAGAAAAATTAATAATATCACTGCCTTTGACTTTGTCGCGCTCTTTGACCGCATCGATCTTTTCCCAGATGATGCGGTGGAGATTCAAATAACGGTGAAGCTGACCTTTAAACTCGCGGATAAAAACTTGCTCTTCGATATAACGTTCGATATTGCCAATCTGGGCTTTCTTATTATTGATAAAGTAATATTTATCACCGCGCAAAACACTGTAATTTTTATTGTCGAATTCAAAATATTTTTGACGCTCGGTCTTGGAAAGAAGTTCAGCAATGTCTTCATGCGTCGCATTATTGCAGACGATGAAATATGGGAAGATATTTTCGATGTGTGCAAGCTCTTTCGGTACAGGAGCACCGAGACTAAAAAGATAGTTGATGGCAGGTGAAAGCTTGCCTTCGTAATAGCCCTTCAGACGTTCAATATCGGCAAACATAGTCGCCTCACTCACTTGATCGCTGCTGACGATAATCAATCCGTCCTCAAAAATTTTGACTTTGATCTGGTCGCTGGTATTAAAAGATACAAACTCTTCGCCGGCGACACCATATTCGATGCTACCGATATTGAGGTTGCGATGTAAATCTTCTAATTTTTGTTTATTAAGACGCAGCTGAGTACTAGCATCGCGCAAAAAATCATAAACTTCCGAAAGCTGCAACATTGTGCGCTGGAACCAGCCACCAATGTAGATACTATTAATTTTCATTTAACCTCCCATCGTGCGCGGCGTACTGATATTTGCAATTACCTCGCTATTTACTTTCATCATATCATAAAAGGTTTAGGTTGTGTGAAGTTTGACAATTTTATAGTTTCGCGGCTATAGGATTTCGATGAGTTTGTGGCGGGAGCTGGCGCCACATTTAATAACGACGCAGGACTTTGCAACGCAAAAATACTCAGCAAGAAGCTTAATGAGGGCAGCGTTCGCGGCACCGTCGACCGGCTTTTCGCGGAGATAGACGGTGAGATGGCTGGCGACCGCAGAGTTGTTAGCCTGGATCGTGGTGGCGCCGTTCGAGAAATTGCCAGAAGCCGCGGCAGGAGTTTCGACGACGAGCGGACCCTTTTTTGAACCGGGCTTAACAGTGACAGAGTAAATCATGCTAACTTTCGAGCAACCATTTGATAACTTGCGCTTTCAGGAATAAATATTCGTCTTTTTCGAACTGCATGTTGGCAATACAGTATTCTTTTTGTTCGATGTGGGAGCAGAACATACATTCGTGAAGAGTGTTGGCGTCTTGGATGAAAAGCGAGTTGGTGATTTTGTTGCTACAAATCACGCCATAAGAATTGGAGCAGTTGCTTGAATCGTCGGTGCGAATACAAAAGTTGAGCGTGCCGCTGCGCGAGCAGGCAAGGCAAAAACTACAATCATAACTATCGTCGCAGTAGAGAAGGTTTTTGCCGCGGCCGCAATTCGTCGAGCCGTAGATATTGACGGAATCGTAAATCGGATCGCTACAATGAACATTCTCGCTATGATAAACGCGCTCGGTCGACATATCGTTGATGTCATCCCAAGCGGCGAGGACATCTTTCATGCTAGAGAGCGGGCGATATGGCCGTTCCCATTTATAGTCCCAAGTGTTCTTATCGATCATAAATTTCTTGGCGTTTGGAACGGAGGTATAGGTAGTTTCGCCGGAAGTGCTATCTTTGACTACAGTCGGAAGCTGGAGGTCGAAAGCAAATTTTTCTTTTAACTTCTCGAGCGTGAAAGGGTTGTCCTGGCCGAAGACGGCTTGGAAGATTTTGTCGGCGGTAGCGAGGGCTTCGGGAGCGAGCATGTTTTTTCCTTCTTAGTTTTGCTTGACTTCTGAATTCATAGCTTTACGGCTGGTGCTAGAAGCGCGAAGCACGTCGGCCGCGCTAGCAGAGTCGTCGAATGAAAAATTAAATTGTTTGTTCTGGTTTAATTGTAGTACAGGTTCGGTTTGATGAACGGGGTTCGTGGCTAAACTTTGCATGGCGGAGGTTGCGAAGGGCTGAGGGACGACTGCGGGCAGACCGAAATCGAGCGTGCGGCCTTTGCAGCCAGGATACGTTTCATCGCCGCGGCTAATTTGGATGAAACATTCGCGTGATTTCAAACCAGTGAGGAGAACCTCTTTGTCTTCAGTCTTGTCGCTACCGGCGAGACTGATGTTCAAGTTATGGGTAAGAAGCTCGGCATCGCTTTTGGAGACGCGAAAAACGTAATAATTTGCGGTATTAGCAAAAATCGCCGAACGCAATTCTTCGCTGAACTGACCGAAATATTGGCCGGCGAGCATGACCGAAGTTTTATATTTGCGCAGTTCGGAAAGAAAGCGGGAGAGAATGGGATTTTCGATGATGGCAACTTCGTCAATAATCACGATGAGGTGCTGGTCGATGAGAGATTTCTGAGCAAAGAGGAAAAGTTGCTGGAGCAGTAGACCAGCGATGGTTTGAGTGACTTTATTGCCGAGGCGCGGGCGGCTGAGCGAGAAAATTGTGAGAAAATTACTACGGATTTGCGTAGAAAGGTTACTAGCGGAAGTTTCGTCGTTAAAAACCGGCACCATTTGCATTTCGTCGATAAAAACAATAATTGGCGCGACGGCAGTGGCATAGGCGCGGGTGCGGAGCTCGTTGAAATCAGCGAGGAAGAAACGAGTGACACTGATCGGAACGTTGTCTTTTTCCTGCTCAATAATTTTATTGCGGTATTCGACATCGGTCAAAAGCTCGCGCAAGCGAAGGAAAGAAAAGTCGCCGGCCGTCATCAGCAAGAAACTTGCATAACGCAAAACGCGCTCAAGTTCGCTATTATAATCACTGCCCATCAACGAGCGGAACAAGGTCAACATCAATTCGACGCCCACATTAATATCGTCGGCGTTAGTCTGGAAAAGGTTGATACTCTCGCGTGAAGATTGGAAGTTGAGAATATTTTTACTTTCGATGCCGGCGCAATCATTTTTTAGAGCATCGTGCGGGTCAATGATGACAATTTTATATTGATCGGGCGCAGTGCGATAAATTTTATCGATGAAAGAGGCGAGAAATTTAGATTTGCCGGAACCAGAGCCGCCTAAAACTAAAGAATGTTTCGCAAAATCGTAAGAATCGTGGCGCAAAAATGCGTTTATTTTATAATATGGAAAACTATCAATTTCGAAGAGCGAATTATTTTCGGATTTATTTAGTAATTTTAAAACTTTTTCGATTTTCAAATATTTCGGAAACTTTTTGAAAGTATAATTTTTAGTTTTGGAGAAATTAACAGCCAGCAAATTCGCAGGGTTAAAAAGCGCGAGACGACGGCGATAAAGTCGATCTTTCGCTGTGGTAATGTCGGGATGTTTCGCTGCAGCAGGTTTGGGGATTTTGTGTTGCTCGGTAGAGTAAATTAGATGGGCAGAGCCGGTGAAAAGTTTTTTACAGGTGCGAAAATTGAGAGTGAGACTCTGGAAATTGGCGCCGGACTTTTGCAGTTTGCGAGCGAGATGGAGGCAGGTTTCATCTTGGCGATTGAGATAAGGGATTTTTGCGCGGGAAGGAGCGGCAGGGAGTTGAAGTCTCGCAAGATCTTTAGTTGTTTTCAATTCTTTAAGTAGAAAATCGGCAAGGCCGAAGCTGAGCGGGAGGGGCTTTGGGCTTTCGAGATAGTAATGTAGAGTAGTAGCGTCAAGACGAAGGGTGATTCTCCAGGAAGCAAAAAGACCGAGATAATCTGCGACGGTTGACAAAAACTCACGCCATTTCGCTGCGTCTAGATCGCCACCACCTAGAAAAATTTCATAGGTCCAATTTTTCACACTTATATTATAACATCTCTGTCTGGCCAAAGGTGCGCTTTTCGGTCCAATCTCTTTCCAAAAGGCTAGCTACTTCAAGACAGTTTTCGGCGGTAACTTGAAGCTGATGTCCAAAATCAGCTAAGGTAGTTAGACTGCTACCAAACCCTGCCAAAGGCCCGTCTATCATAGTTACCAAAGTGGCATTTGGAGCGAATTGCAGTCCTTTTTGAACAGTTTTATGTAAATCTTCAAAGGTTCGAGAAAGGTAAAACTCTTTCACTTGATCGGCTAGCAAGCTCTTGGTGTCGGCAAAATTGTTAGTAATGGTCCCCAACCCAAAAAGAGCGAGAAATGCTTTAGCCATTTTAAACAAAAATGGGGGCACTGCGATATTGTATTGGGTAAAAACTCCGATCATTTCAACGAAAAATTGTGCCACTGGCATATTCCGAAGTTGCGAAACTTTTTCTTCCATCTCATGAGTAAGCTTCGCTCGATCTACTGCGCTAGATGTGCTAGCAGAAAGTATCCAATCTACAATTCTGTCAGCTTTCCCTATATAGGAATTGAGGAAAAGTTTTCGGGTTAGCTCCACTTCAGTAGCATCGAATTGGAACACAAGCCCCATGTCTAGAAAACCAATATTCCCGACTTCATCTATGTAGATATTGCCACTATGCGGATCACCGTGAAAAACTACCGGTAAATTATGCAATAAAGCATAGAAGGAGAGACGAATGTAATCGTTCTCTGCGCGCGCAATACGCTGTTTATTTTGAGTCGTGAGTGGTATCTTATTGATCGTTGGTGTAGAAATATATTGCATCACGATAACATTAGTAGTACACAAATTCTGGTATAGCTTTGGGGTTTTAATTTGAACTGCTCCCGCTATTTTGCCATTGACGTTTTCTGCAAATTCTTGATAGTTTTGGATGTTTTGGCGTTCGTGAACGAAATCTGCTTCTTGCATAATCCAATTTAAATAATTTTCGAGTGCCTCATCGCCACCAAGTAAATTAGAGAAACCGACGAAGCGTCCAAAACGATGCATAAAACGACGGATTTGCTTAATGTCACGCTTGGTTTTACGCAGAACGTTTGGACGTTTAATTTTAAGGGCGACCTCTTCGCCAGTTTTAAGTACTGCACGATGAACTTGTGAAATTGATGCAGAGCCTAGCGGTAGAGGATCAATATGTTGGAACTTCTCTTCCACTCGGCAATGATATTCATTTTCGAGCAAATGTTTCATTTTGGAGAACGGTAATGGATTACAACGATCACAAATCTGAGCGAGTTGTTGGCGATCCTCTTCAGAAAAAACACCATCAATATTCTGCATAGCTAAGATTTGGGCAATTTTAATATAGACCACGCCCATTTTTTCCGCAAAGCTGCAAATTACTTTTCCTGTACTTTGACGAAAGACATACTTTCGGACCAGCATAACTGCCGCATAAAAATATAATCTCATGGCACTCCTTTTTTACAGTATAATATAGATAATGAAGTTACGGGAAGGAATCATTCGAGAACTAAAAAGTCAGCAGGATCTGAAATATCATGATTTTCATGGTAGTCTTTGCCCGGGCACAAGCAATATAATCGGGGTCAGAGTACCGGTGCTAAGAAAAATTGCACGGCAAATAGCACATGACGATTGGAGAGAATTTCTGGAAGCGTGTCAGAATGAATTTTATGAAGAAACGATGGTCGAAGGTTTGGTTATTGCAACCGCGAAAATGGGCTTCAAAGAGCGCTTAGAAAGGCTCAGTAAATTTGTACCGAAAATTGATAATTGGGCGGTTTGCGACGTAGTTTGCGCCAGTATTCGGACGTCAGAAGTAAATCAGCCAGAAATGTGGAATTTTCTACAATCTTATCGTAATCGCACGCGGGAATTTGAACTGCGCTTTATGATTGTAATGATGATGGATCATTTTTTGGAGGAAGAGTATTTGACGCAAATTTTCCAAACTATAGACCAGATTAATGCGCGCGATTACTACGTCGAGATGGCAATTGCTTGGCTAGTTGCTACTGTTTTTGCAAAATTCCGGAGCGAAGCCTTAGCGTTTCTGCAAGAAAATCATCTGAGTGATTTTGCACAAAACAAGTCCATCCAGAAAATTCGGGAATCATACCGGGTTTCTGATCAGGACAAGCAATTGGTTTTGGAGTTGAAACGACCTCAGAAAAATCGGAAGTTGCACTAGCTGATTCGGATTGATGCCCAGAAAAAGCAATGAAGATTGCTGGGACGATGAGACATTCGACGACATGAAACAGTAGATGTAAAACGAGTAGCGCAACTCCGAAAGCACCCAGACGTTTCACCCGCAGAGTGTGAAAATGTTCTTTGAAGCCACAATGACAATGTTTCATGTCAATGATTATATCATACTACTTGCCAGAGAAAAGCCAGTAAATAAAGGCACCGACAACAGCGGCCAACATTACAGTCGCAAGCCAAAAGAGTACACCAAGAAAACCGGAAAACCAACGGCGAACTTTACGTTTATCATAAGCTGCAATCGCTTCGCTAAGCTCGTCATGCAAAATTGCATCTTCACGCAGGCTACGACGGACAATTTCTGTCACAGCATCAATGGCCAGGACTTGAGTCGAGAGACATCCCGCAAAAGTACGAGCAAAACGTTCATTGCTCTTAAGACGACGCTCAAGACGCACTAGTCTCTGATCAAGATCGCTGAGCTTGTTATCTTTTTTTAGCAATGCCTTACTAAGATCGACCAAATCTGGGTTTAATTTTGTATTTTCGAGCGCAGTATCTTGAGCTGCTGCTTTTTCCATCTTGGGCCTCCACTTCCTCATATGTGCACTTTGCCCAAGAGTGCTTAATTTTCCCTTTTCCCACTCGTGCTTTTCTTTAGTATAGCATAACAGGTATAAAAAAGTGTTGTAAAAATTACAACACTTTTGAGGATGGTTATTTAGATTTCTATGAGTTCGTAGGCGCGTGAGCCTAGACCGATTTTTTCGGCATGTTCGAGCATGTGTTCACCGTTTTGACGCTTAACACGCGCAAGGAACTTCTCACGACCCGGATCGGTAGAATTCTTGATTTGGTCGAGACAAGCCTGATCGAGCGCAACTGGATCGAGCGAAGCTAAAATGCCGATGTCTTGCATACAAGGAGTTTCGGGATGAGCGCTACAATCGCAATCGCGAGAAAGATTATTCATTACGGCAATATATAAAATGGGGTGCTCTTGATTAGTCTTAGCTGCAAAATAATCTGATACAGCTTTGGCTGCTTCGGCCATGGCTTCGAGAAAGTCATCTTGGATAGCGTCAAGATCAATGCCCTCAGGAGGATTTGGACTCCAACAAGCCATGAGTTTTTGCGGATCGCGCGTACGGCCAACGGTGTGAAGGTAAGCTTTGCCGGCGGCAGAAGCGATGCCAATGGATTGATTTTTGATTACGCCACCAAATCCACCCATAGGATGACCTTTGAAATGCGCGAGATTGATCAAGCTATCATAATTGGCGAGGTGCTGTCCAACGGGATCGACGTCCAACTTTTCACCGTGCACTGGAAGGTCCATGTCGCCATCAGCATCCATAATATCGACTTCGGCAATATCAGTGAAACCATGCTCCTTGGCCGCCTGAAGGTGAGATGTAGTATCGCCGCGACGTCCACCATAGGCAGTATTACACTCGACAATTGCCCCAGAAACTCGATGAACTAAGTCCGCGATCAATTCAGGTTTGAGATAATTTTTGCCGCCTGGTTCTCCGGTGGAAATTTTCACAGCGACTTTCCCTTGTGGCGTTACACTGAGTTTTTGAAAAAGATTCACCAACGCGGTGGGGGTGATTTCTCGAGTAAAATAGACTTGAGATTTTGGCATAATTACTCCTGTTTGATTTTCTTTTACTATTATAACGTGTATAATGATGATTATGAAGATGCGAGGTTTTGAAATTGCTAAAGGATGGGAAAATAAAGGAATAAATTTACCAAAGCGATCGACTAAACATGCCGCGGGCTATGATATTGAAGCAGCTGAGGATGTAGTAGTGCCGGCTTTTATGCCGGGCGCAAAGCCAACTTTTGTACCGACGGGGTTAAAGGCTTACTGCCAGCCAGATGAATGTTATTTTGTGATTAATCGTAGCTCTGGAGCTGGCAAAGGAATTGTGCTGGCAAACGGCATTGGTGTAATCGATGCAGATTATTACGGAAACTCTAGCAATGATGGTCATTTCCAGGTGCTAGTATTTAATGTCTTAGACCATGATATTACAATTCGAAAAGGCGATCGCATTGCGCAAGTAATTTTCCAAAAGTTTTTGCTCGTGGATAACGACGCAGCTTCGGGAGAGCGAACGGGCGGGTTTGGCTCGACTAATTCTCTTTTGGCTTAGAGGGCTGTGGCGGGACTTTCTTCACGCCGTCGGTATTGCGTGGTTTGTAGTAATGGGGCTTTGGGTGAGAAGTATGGTTGGCGTGCTCGGATTTAACGAAAGGTTGAGCTTGGAGCTTCTCATTAGATTTGTTCGCGTCGCTCGAGGATTTATTGTCAGCATGAGAAGGTTCCGCAAGAGTCTCATTCTCGTCGACAACGACGGTTTTGATATGCGGCAAAACAACGTACTTAGCTAGTTTACCGCTCGCCACAAAGTCGGCAAACATTAATAGATAACCAAGAAGGAGATTGATAGCGCTGCCAAAAAGAAGCCATTCCAGGAGCATGAGCGGACTGGATTCGCCGAGGTTCAAAAATGGTAAAGGATAGAGCAGCAGTGTGTCTTTCGGGAGTAGCTCACTGCTAAATAAAATTGCTGCAATATAAATTGTGGGGCAAGCAAGCCAGTATAGAGGCTCGATCACGCGCCAGCTGCCTTTCTTTGCAAAGAGCGCCCAGTCTAATAGTACTAACACGGGTAAAATAAAGTACACTAAGGCAGCATTAACGCCGGCCAAGCCGGGCAGATCGCTGCCCGAGGCGTGGTAGATGATGACAAAAATGCATAAGGTCGCATACGAGACAATAATCGCCCCGTCGAGCATGGGGCAAGGTATATTTTCGGGCGGTCGTTTGCGATCCAACACTAAAATCAGTGCGGTAATAAGAAAATAAAGTGCTGAAACGAGCAAAAGACTTGTAGAAAAAAGACGCCAGGCAGAAGCGCCAAATTGTAAAAGTGAAACCCAAAAAAGACTGAGTGACAGAACTCCGAGGAATAGTTTGTAGAGGGACGAGATGAGACGATGCTGAATATACATGAGTATATTATAGCGCTATCTAGGTGGACTGGCAATCTTTCGACGAATGAGTGTCAAGATAAGATTGGATTGCAGCGGCAAGAGCTTCGTGCCCTAATACAGAACAATGAAATTTGTGTTTAGGTAATCCGCCTAGGAATTCAGCAATTTCGTCGGGGCCGATTTTGAGAGCTTCGTCAAGCGTGCGGCCTTTGGCAAGTTCGGAGAGCGCGGATGTCGAAGCGATGGCACTAGCACAGCCGTAAGTTTTCCATTTAATGTCGGCAATGAGACCGTCTTGGACCCGAATAAACATTTTCATTTGGTCACCACAGATAGGATTACCAACCATTCCTACCGCGTCGTGAGGATATTGCGATTCGTCTCCCATCAGGAAATTGCGTGGGCTCAGGAAATGTTCCTTAACGATCTCAGTATAAACCCAGGTTTGTTCCATTATTTGTCTCCTACTTTAACGGTACTAATTCCCTGCAGGCGCTTGATGATACCAGGCAAAACTTGCATGATTTGATCTATATCTTGTTTAGTAGTTTCAAGGCCGAGCGAAAAGCGAATACTGCTGTGCGCGACTTCGGCGTCACCGCGCGTAGCCATGAGGACATGGCTAGGTCGGATGTCGCCAGCCGCGCAAGCAGAACCAGTGCCAGCGGCAATAGCTTCGGCGTCGAGGTAGAGTTGAATTGATTCACCCTCGGCAGCTTTAAAACTGGCATTTAAAAGATTCGGCAGACCCCCTTCCGTAGGACTGTTGATGCTACTATAAGGGATTTCTGATAAAATACGCTGAGCGAGTTGGTCTCGAAGTGGCTTGATTTTTTCGGCATATTGTTGCCAGCTTTGATTATCATGGCACCATTTTGCGGCTTCACCAAAGCCGGCAATGGCAAATACATTGCTGGTACCGGCGCGACGGCGGTTTTCTTGATGACCGCCGTAGATGAGCGGCACAAAAGGAGCACCCTTCTTCACATAGAGTAGTCCAACACCAAGAGGCCCACCAATTTTGTGAGCGCTTGCCGTTAGGTAATCAACGCCTAATTCCTTAACATCGATTTTGATTTTTCCTAGAGCTTGAGTAGCGTCGGTATGCACAAAAATGTTGTAATTTTTACAACGTTCTACAATCTCCTGGATTGGTTCGAGAGTTCCAAGCTCATTATTTGCCATCATAACAGAGATTAATTGTGCGCTTGTAGGGATCTGGTCCGAATGAACCCTGCCCCATACGTCTACAGGAAGAATACTGAGCTGATTAGTGCGGGCTTTCGCGGCTTCTAGTATGGATGGATGCTCGATACTACTGACGGCAATGGCTTGACCCGCAAAGCAATTGATGACAGTATTATTGCTTTCGCTACCACCAGATGTGAAAATAATTTCTTCAGGATCAGCATTGATTAATGTTGCGGCTGCTTCGCGAGCGGTTTCTAGGAGCTGCTTTGCACGTTGACCTGGGGAGTGCAAAGCCGAGGCATTACCTAGCTCTAAATCAATAATCTCTCTTAGCTTAGCTTTGACACACGTTAGCAGCGGAGAGGTGGCGGCATGGTCGAAATAAATCATGCCGCCCTCGTGTACTCAGACATTGTGTACTGAATGCCATCGAGTTCGCCTTGCTGCAGAATCTTGCGAGTAAATTTGTTCCTATCGAAAGTTGGGAAAAAAGTATCGGCAGGCTTCGTAGCAGCGACTTCAGTCAAATAGAGCTTATCAACCAGATCAAGATAAGATTTATAAAGCATCGCTCCGCCAATAATGAATTTTTCTCCTGGAAGGGTGTCTAGATATTGATCAAGTGCGTCACGATCATGAAAAACACGAGCTCCTGCCACTTCCAATGGTTCGTGAGAAAGAATAATGTTTTCGCGACCGGGCAAAATTTTGCCAATTGAGTTAAAAGTGCGAGCGCCCATCACTACAGGATGATGCATAGTAGTATCACGGAAAAATTGCATATCGGGCTTGAAAGACCAGAGCAACTTACCACGGTAACCGATGCCGAGGTCTTGACTGATGCAGGCGATCATTGATAGGTTTTTCATTATTCTGCCCTCAAAATTCTTCCGGTACCGTGCTCTAAATGCAACAGACGTTGATTGCGCGAGCCGCGGAATTTCAAAGTTAAATCACGTTCGGCGAGGATAAATGGTCCGTCAATAAGTGCGTCGAGGCTTCTGAGGAAAGCTTTGGCTGGCTCGTCCATTTTCGTCATGATGTACTCGTAGGTAAAGCCTGAGAAAGACCAGACGTTCCAGCCGAGTTCTTTTCGGCACCAGTTGGAGATTTCGAGGCAAGCTTCGGGCTGGACAAAGGGCTCGCCCCCACAGAAAGTAATGCCAGCTTGCCCGCGAAATTCTCGTAATTTAGCCTTTACTTCATCGATATCGACTAAAACTCCACCGTTAAAGTCCCAGGTCTCAGGGTTTTGACAACCGGGGCAGTGGTTTGGACAACCTTGTGTCCAAAGCACCGCACGCAAACCGTATCCGTTGACGATATTATCGTGTTCTAAGGGACCGGAGAGCCGAATTTTCATTACATTTTCCCTGTCATGGAAGCTTGCTCACTTTTAGCAGCCTCACGAGCACGTTTTTCGTCGGTATTATAGACGCCTGCGACGTTATGCTTCACGCGATCACGCTCCTCAGCTTTCTTGCCATCGTTCCAGCGCTCGAGGCTACCGACGAGATAACCAGTGATGCGGCGGAGACGTTCAAAGGCAACGTCACCTTCTTCACGGCCACAAGCTGGGCAACGAGTACCAGAAATGATGCCAGAATAGCCACAGACTGGGTCGCGGTCGACAGGGTGATTGACAGAGCCGTAGCCGATGCCAGACTCCTTCATTTTGCGAATCACAGCCTCGAAAGCTTCGATATTCTGAGTAGGATCGCCGTCGAGTTCGATGTAAGTGATGTGACCGGCATTACAAAGGGCGTGGTAGGGAGCTTCGATCTCAATCTTTTCAAAAGCGGAGATGGGATAATAAACCGGGACGTGGAAGGAGTTGGTGTAATACTCGCGGTCAGTCACGCCAGGAATGACGCCATATTCCTTTTTATCGATTTTGGTGAAGCGGCCCGCAATACCTTCAGCTGGAGTAGCGAGTAGGCTGAAGTTGAGATGATATTTCTTGGCGTAGTCATCACAGCGCTCGCGCATATGTGTAATGATGTCGAGACCGAGCTCGCGAGATTCTTCGTCTTCGCCGTGATGTTTGCCGGTCATAGCAACTAAGCATTCTGCCAGGCCGATGAAGCCGATACTAAGGGTACCGTGCTTGATAACGTCGCGCAAGGTGTCGTTTGGCCCAAGTTTTTCGCTGCCAAACCAGTTGCCTTGGCCCATCAAGAATGGGAAGTTGCGCACATGTTGATTGGCTTGGAATTCGAAGCGCTCGAGCAGCTCTGCGGCGATTAGGTCCATCTTTTCGTCAAGTTCGTGGTAGAATCCGGACCAATCGGCTTCTTTACGTTCACCGAGGCAGATACCATATTTGATACCAAGGCGTACGAGGTTGAGCGTGGTGAAGCTGAGGTTGCCACGGCCGGTAGTAATACCATCGGATTCTGGGAAAACGCTGCTGTAGACACGAGTGCGGCAGCCCATGGTCGCGATCTCGGTGCGATAATCGCCAGGTTTGTAGTTTTTGAGATTGAATGGCGCGTCGATAAAGACGAAGTTCGGGAAGAGGCGCTTGGCGGAGACTTCCATGCTGCGTTTGAAGAGATCGTAGTTGGGATCTTCAGGATTATAGTTAACGCCTTCTTTGACTTTGAAAATTGAAATTGGGAAAATTGGCGTTTCGCCATGGCCAAGACCAGCATCCGTAGCGTCAAGCAGTGATTTACTAATCAAACGACCAGCTGGAGTGGTGTCAGTACCAAAGTTGATCGAGGTGAATGGAACCTGAGCGCCAGCGCGAGAATGCATGGTGTTAAGATTATGGATGAAGCCTTCCATAGCTTGGAAAGTCTGTTTTTCAACATCATCATTAGCGTCTTCGATAACACGCTCAGGGAGACCCATTTCCTTGAGTTTCTCGATGTCTTTGCCGTATTCAATATCGTCAGGGATCTCAATTTTTAAATCATTGTCGGTGAAATCATTGTATTTCTTCAAATTACTCTTCAAGGCTTTGCGGAAGCTTTTGTTGACACCCGGGGCCATAGCATAGTCGAAATTTGGAATTGACTGGCCACCGTGCTGCTCGTTTTGGTTAGCTTGAAGAATGATGGCGGCGAGAGCACCGTAGCTGCCGATGCTATTCGGAGTGCGGAGATGACCATGCCCAGTGTTGAAACCGCCGTTTTCGAAGAGGCGGAAGGGGTCAGTCTGGCAACAAGTTAAGGTGCCGGTAGCGTAGAAGTCAAGATCGTGAACATGAATGTCGCCGTTATCATGTGCAGCGGCAAATTCGGGACGCATGAGCAAGGACTTAGTAAAGATTTTCGAACCTTCGGCGCCGAACTGGAGCATTTTACCCATAGCGGAGTTGCCATCAACATTGGCGTTGCCGCGCTTGACGTCGGAGTCTTCTGAAGCATCGGCGACAGCGATCGTCTTATAAATGTTCATCAAATTACTTTTTGCCTCGCGGACGCGATTGCGCTCCTGGCGGTAGGTGATGTATTCCTTGGCAGTGCGTTTGAAGGCTGATTCCATCAAAATCTGCTCAACGATGTCTTGGATCTGCTCGACGCTCGGTACGCGTTGTTTGATGGTTTCTTCAGCACGGCGTACAGCCTTCTCGGCGAGCTGCTTGGCGCGATCATATTTAAACTCTTCGGTAACAAGCCCGGCTTTAGCAATTGCTTCGGTAATCTTCTGCGGTTCGAAGCTTACAACTTTGCCATCACGCTTAATAATTTTTTTGAACATAAAAAATACCTCCTAGTTGTTTATACTATGTTTATTTTTTGAATTATTGGCTTATTTTATTATTCCCTGACACCATATCTAGTGTCTTATGACTATTTTAAGACACTATATATAGCGTGTCAATATAAAAAGTGTTGTAAAAACTACAACACTTTACAGAGGTAAATAGATGAAAAAACTTTTTATGTTTGTAATTATTTTTTGTTAATAAGTAATTTGTATAATTCGAAGACGGTAAATGGAATAAAGAAATTGAGCAAAACTGTCAGAATCAGGGCGAAGAACGGGACGGGAACGACATTGACGACGTTTGAAAGTGGTCCAAAGAGCGCCAGAAGTTGCAATATGATTGCCGCAATCAGAGCGAAAAGAAAACTGTTATGCTTAACTTTGAGGCGTTTTAGAGCCGGTTCGTAGATGCCACGAGCAGAAAAGGCGCTAGCCCACTGCATAACTACGAGGGCGGTGAAGGCGAGTGTATTGGCCTGGGCCGGGTCGCCGAGAAGAGCAGTGGCGATATAATAAGTCGAAAGCGTGCCCGCCGCCATGGTAAACGCGATCATGGCCATCCGTCCAATTAGAGACATGGAGAGGATGGGCGCGTCCTTCGCTTCGGGCTTTTGGCGCAGGATTTTTTGCTCGGGCGGTTCAAGACCAATTGGAATGACCATTAGAGAGTCGGTGACAAGGTTAATCCAAAGAATTTGGATGGGCGTGAGCAACTGGCTACCCGAGAAAATCAAAGCGCCGAGCATCGTGAGAGCTTCGCCCGCGTTAGTTGCCAGCAGATAGCCTAGCATGCGACGGATGTTGGCGAGCACGGTACGACTTTCCTTAATTGCTTCAGTGATATTGCGGAAATTATTGTCGAGCAGCACAATATCACCGGCGTCCTGGACAATTGACGGACTATCACCCATGGCAATGCCGACGTGGGCACCGACAAGGGCCGGTACATCATTGACGCCATCACCGGTCATAGCACAAATCTCGGTGGTCTTGATGGCATTGAGAATGCGATATTTATCTTCTGGAGTGACTCGAGCAAAGATCGTGGTAGTTTTGACTAGCTCGTTGAGATCATCATCACTGATGTTGCCCAGTTTAGAACAGTCGAGCACTTGCGAAAAATCATTGGCCAAACCCAGCTCGCGGCCAATCACGTAGGCTGTGCCAGCATGATCGCCCGTCACCATCTTAGTCTTGACGCCCATGCGAGCAGATTGACGAATGGCGGCTGGAGCTTCTTTGCGCAAAGCGTCAGCTACCGCAATAAATCCTTCAAAACTAAAAATGCTATTCTTATCGAGTCGTGCAAGTTCATTGATTTCGTGATTAATAGTCGCGGTAGCAATGGCAATGACTTTGTAGCCCTTACCGGCTAGTTCTAATAGCTTGGCGTCGGCAGCATCGCGCTCGGCTTGGCTCAGCTTACTACGTGCCAAAATCGTTTCCGGCGCACCTTTGACCTTGAGCGTCAGTTTCCCTTCGTTGGAATAAAGATTGCCCGAGAGTTTAATGCTCTGATCGAAGGCATAGAGTTTTAGTGATTCTAACTTAGCAATATGAAAATCCTTCTCCTTGAGATAGTCAATGATACAGGCGTCGAGCGGGTCCATGACACCAACCCCGCCGTCGGTATCCATCAAAACCGATTCTAGAAGCGCCGTGCGAGCAAGCGTGTCGAGAAACTGGCGTTCCGGCTTCGTCGTCCAAATTTCCTTGAGAGCTAAACGGTTCTCGGTCAAAGTACCAGTCTTATCGCTGGCAATCGTCGTAACGATGCCGATTGATTCAATAGCTTGGAGCTCTTTAATCAGGGCATTTTTCTTAGCCATACGTTTAGCGCACAAGGCTAGAATGATTGAAATTGCAATCGGTAAGCCCTCAGGCACAGCCGAAACAATCATCGCCAGAGTAAATTCCAGGGCGTCGAGAATAGCAATACCGTCGACTAGCTGGATGATGAGCACAACGATTGCCAAAACAACCACGACTACGGCGATTTGAGCGACGAGTTTATTCATTTTGGTCTGAATCGGGCTTTCTTCACCAAGAGAGGAAGCTAGTGAAGCAATACGGCCATATTCGGTAGCATTACCAGTCGCCGTGACGACGAACTTGGCAGAGCCAGTAATGACAAACGACCCAGCAAAGACCATGTTGCGTTGCTCGTAAACTTTGCGGGCGCCCGAAATTGCCTTAGCGTCCTTAGCAATCGGGTCCGATTCACCGGTGAGCATAGACTCGTTGGAAAGTAGACCAGATTCCAAAATAATCCGTCCATCGGCCGGAATTCGGTCACCCTCGCGTAAAATCACAACATCGCCAGGTACCAATTCGGTGGACTGGAGCGCCTGTTCTTCCCCGTCGCGTAGAACCGTGATCATCTGAATAGTGCTATTTTTCAGGGATTGAAGAATTTTTTCGGTCGAAAAACGCTGAATATAATATATGATGGCATCAACAGCGATAATAACAGCGATAGCAATAGTCTCGATCCAGTTTTGCTGTACGGCAGAAAGAACCAGCGCAATGAGCAAAATGACCATGAAGATATCCAAGAAGGGCTCGAGGAGCTTCTTCCAGAGCGGAGTTTCGACGACTTTTAAGAGATTTTTACCATATTTCGTTTGACGTTTCAGAGCTTCTTTGCTGCTCAAACCAAGGTCAGGATCAACCGCAAATTCTGCTAAGACCTCCTTGATCGTACGGTTGTAGAAATTAGCCATAAAGCCATTATAACGGGGTAAAAAGGTTTTGTCTACTGGTCGTGTGACGAAAGTACGCGGGCCTTGTTCCAGCTAGCGACGTCGCTCCAGACCGCCGTCTTGCCAATTTCATTGAGAATTTCATGACGCATGCCTGGATAAAGTTTTGATCTCAGATGACGGTAGCCGCGTTCACGCATAAAATTCACGGCTTTTTCAAAATCTTTGGGGCTAATAATACAAGGATCATCCGCGCCAGCAATGAAGAGAATCGGCACCTCAGGGTTATGCATTTGCCAACCTTTTTTGCTGTAGGCTCGTTTGAGAAGATTGAAAAGGACAATGAAGCCATTCAAAGTAAAAGTGAAACCGTCGCGTTCATCAGCATCGTAAGCAGCCACAACGGCTGGGTCGCTGACAATCCAAGAATTCGGGCTAGTGTAGCTATTTTTCGCCGTAGTATTACCATTGGCCAAAGCGAGACGAGCCGATTTTTGATTGTAATTCGGAAAAGCTAAACGATTGACGAAGTTGCTCCGGTAATGATCGCCGCGGAAGAGCTGAATGGTTTTCGCGATCAGGACCGCTAGACTAGCACCAAACCGTTTACTAGGCGAGCCGCAGACGATCAGCCCATCGACGCTTTTATCGTATTCTTGCATATAACAGCGCACAATTAGAGATCCCATGCTGTGACCAAACAGAGTTAAAGGTAGCTCGGGAAAGCGCTCGCGGATATAGCCCGTGATTTGGTGGACATCCTTAATAATAGCTTCGAGACCGTTTTCGTAAAAATAGCCATAATCATCAGTAGATTTGACGCTAGCGCCGTGCCCGCGGTGATCATGAATAATGACAACATAGCCCTGCTCGGCAAGATAATCCATGAAATCATGATAGCGCTCGCGGTGTTCGGCCATACCGTGAACGAGCTGGATAATGCCGAGCGGATGTTCCGGAATACGTAAACTGACGCCGAGTTCAAGATCATCCTGACGGCTTTTGAGAGTAAATTCTTCCTTGGTCATGGCTATATTATACATGAATCTGGGAAATAGTTCTGCTTGACATTATTGAATAAGTGTAGTATAATGGAAGTGTGAGTGGCTTTTTGGCTGCTAGCATTATTTTAAGAAGGATGTGGGATACAGTGATGCACAGAAGACAAAGCCTAACTAAGGAGGCGGGTGGACCTTTCTTGCAACAACTAATGACTAAGTCTGGGCGTAGTCGCTATGCCCCGGATTTCGCCATTACTACAACTCCTGGTGACCTCTTTGGTGAGCCTATCGTGGCTTTATACTGTTTTCAGGAGCTGTCTAACGCTTTCGGCATCAATTTTGACGGCAGTCGTATTCCCGAAGTAATAGTGGGTAGTTTTGCCGATGGTCTATTTAAGATCGCCGCTCCAGAGGATATTTTGGAGGCTCCTCATGTCTTACTTAAGGTGAACTGGACAGGAAAGCATAGAGGTAAAGAAAAATCCCTAGCCAAAGTACTCGGAGCAACACATTTTTATACAACCTGCAATAATCTTTGCACTTCTGGTGTCGATTACTGGATTATGCCAGTATCGAAAGCTCAACCAAGCGAGGAAGAATTCAAACGCATCTTGGCAGACTTCCAGGACTTGGTGCAAACATTAAATCAAAGCGTTGCTGTCTATATGCGCTAGCAACGCTGATGTACTTCTCAAAGCCCTCGGCGGAACGCCGGGGGCTTTAACTTATTCATAGTTCATGGTCTGGTGCCCGAGACTGGACTTGAACCAGCACGCCTTGCGGCATATGCTCCTAAGGCATACGTGTATACCAATTTCACCACTCGGGCATGCTCCGATTGTACCATGTTTTACGGGAAAATCATAGGCTGGAATTATAGACTGTGAGCCTGGCGCGGGCGTAAGTATGACTTTTTTCAATCGTGAAGCCGTCCAGAACGGGCGCTGGCAGCTCAGCAGGCGACGATAGGACCAAAGTGCCGTTGTGACGCAATAATTTGCCTAAACTGGTAATTTCGGCCTCTAGGGGGCTCGCTAGAGGTTCGAGAAGGCCAGTGGTTTTTTTGAAGCCATCATAGGGCGGATCGGCCAAAATCACGTCAAAATAGCCCTTAAATTCGTTTCTAGCGCAAAATCTGCTCGCGCTTTCCGTAAAAATTGGTGTCCCGGCAGGGATTTTACTGAGAATTTGGGTCAAATTAGAGCGTAAAACCTGGGCAATTTTGGGGGATTTTTCGACAAAAACGACGGATTTGGCACCATGACTGAGAGCTTCGAGCCCCAAAGCGCCCGATCCGGCGTAAATATCAAGGACGTCACAACCGGAGACGGATACCATGTTGAAGAGGGCGAGTTTCTCACGGGAGCCCATGGGATGGGTGCCGCTATCGGCAGGAGAAGCAAAGCGTCGACCTCGGTAAATTCCGGAAATAATGCTGAGGTCTCTACTTGGTTTCATGGGGCGGCCTCGGACGAATTTTATAAGCTTCGGCAGCGGCAGAATACCAACCGAGAGCAATGGTTTTGACGATTTCCGGTATTAAGATATTTTTCGTTTCAAGAGCCAGCTCAGTAGTCCAGCCTTCCTCAAGGAAGCGATCATACATTTTGTGCTTGCGAATGAATTGCAGAGCTTCCAAAAAAGTTTGCTCCAGATCAAGGTTTTGAAAATCTTGCGGCTCGATCTGGGGCGTAAGGGTGCGCCGGGGCATGGCGGCGACGATCATCATTACGCCGTATTCGTAAGCAACGTGTTTCGACATGTGTCCGCCCGCTCCCCAATAAAGCCAGTTGTTGCGCAAAGTTTCGAGCATGCTGCGCCCGTGCATGACGCCTTTGATCGGGGCGCCAAAGAATTTTACCATTTCATTGTCGGTCATGAGCTCGTTTTTCACCTCTGAAAGCGGGAAATGGTGAGCCGGAGTCAAGCCATCGGTGATCATATGCGCCATCCAAGCGGCCTCAAAAGCGGCGCGGACCTGATTCTTATCCTTCAAAGCTTTGACGAGATTCCAACGATGGTCAAAAATCATCGTCAGGACTGAGCGTTCATCGAGGGTTTCGTGACCGCCTGCCGAGGACGGGCTAGAGCTCGGATCGTCAGGGGAAAGCATATGCGAGGGATCGTCGACGCCGGGACTCTTACGCTTCAACCCGTCTGGCCCACGCGTGCCTTCGAAGTGAATAATATCTTTCGCGCTGGGGAAAAATTTACCACGAGGAAGGACACCAGAGAGAATCTTGCGGGCGGCCTGATCGAGCTGTTGATGGGTGCCAACAATTTTACCCGAGAACTTGGAATTTTTGACGATAGTAGTAGTAGAATACATTATCTACTATATTATAGCATTTTTGTAAGGTTTCTAAGCTTTTTGCGCGGATTTGCAATTTTGCAAAAATAAACATAAATAGTATTGACATTTTTTGATATCTGTGCTACAATGGTGGTAGATTGAGCAAGAAAATGCCCATCTGGTACGTTAATGTGTATAAATTAAAGAAAGAATGGTGAAAGTAATGAAGTCCCACAACATCGCGTTTCATCCTAATTGTCTCCCTGTCTTCGACCTGATGTTTAGCAACCACGAACTCAACCAAAAACCGGACGGCTCGAGGAAACCTCTTCTTGGCTTAGAAGTTAGTGTTAAGCTTATTGACAGCGGTCTCCTTGAAGATGTCGTAGAGGCGTTGGTTAATGCTTGCACCGAGCCGCGTTACCCCGACCGTAACAACCAGATGCTCAGGAAGTCCTTGTACGATATCTTAGTTGGTCGTCCGTCCGAAGAGTGGCGGATTACCCAAGTCGGATGCAAGGAGGGATTTGTTGTATTTACAATGACCGATCGCAATGGGACTTCCTGGAAGATGGTGGTTCATGGAGCTAATTTCCCTAGAACGAACGTAAGGTTGCATTTCACTGCACTGCATGATGAGCTGTCTCTTAGTCTGTATATGCCCGGTCGGCTGATAGCCTTTTATGAGGGCCGCTCCGGCACCGAGCGTTTTGACCTCCGCTGTGAGCTCAACGAGAGAAACCATACTTGGTATCTCTCCGACCACGCCGTCACTGGATATTAATTATACACAACAACCTCTATGCCTCCGACAGCCAGTTGGAGGCATTTGCAATATCGGAATATTGATAGGTTAGTTTAAAGTCGTGAGTTGCTGATATTTTTTAATACGAGCGGCCAGTTCGGGGTAGTCGGCCATAGCCTCGGGATGTTTGGCAAACTCGGCAGCATGATGGCTAGCTTGAGCAATTAAATCTGTATCGGTCAAATTAGCAACTTGAAGATTGAGTTCGCCATGCTGCATGGCCCCGTAAATTTCTCCCGGTCCGCGCAGTTTCAGATCGACCTCGGCCAGATGAAAGCCGTCAGTAGACTTTTCCATTTCCCGTAGACGCTTGGAAGGTTTGCCTTCACCAGTGGTCAAGAGGTAACAATAAGCAGGCTGATCACCGCGCCCAACACGACCGCGGAGCTGGTGAAGCTGCGCCAGACCATAATTCTCGGCATCTTGAATAATGATCATGTTGGCGTTGGGAACGTTCATACCCACTTCGACAACAGTGGTAGAAACCAGTAACTGAATACGATTACGGGCAAAATCGTTCATGACTTGGTCTTTTTTCTCGGGTTTCATCTTGCCGTGCAATAAACCAACCTCGAAATTAGAAAACAGCTCAGTGAGTTTTTTGGCTTGTTTTTTCACAGAAGTGGCAATATTGGAGTTTTTTTCTTCGATTACTTGACAAATCCAATAAATCTGCTGTCCTTTAGCTAGAATTTCTCGCATTTTAGGATATAGTTCATCATGTTGTTCGGTTTCGTTCAATATCTTAGTCGTAATGGGCTGGCGTCCGGGGGGTAGCTCATTAAGCAGCGAAACGTCGAGATCGCCAAAAATCGTCAGCTGCAAAGAGCGCGGAATAGGAGTAGCGGTCATAGAAAGGAGGTGCGGAGCGGTGTTTTCGGGAGATTTCAGGAGGAGTTTTTGACGCTGACCGACGCCAAACCGGTGCTGTTCGTCGATAATGCAGAAGGCTAGGGACTGAAAATGCGTGTCATCGGTGAGCAAAGCATGAGTACCAATCACCAAATCGATCTCGCCGGACTTAATCAGGCGTTTCAGCATACGTTTATTAGGAGTGGAACCGATCAGTAGGGCTACGCGTGGCATCGTCAGGCCAATATCGGCCTCCTCGAGCGTCTGGAAGAGCTTTACAAGGCTTTCGAAATGTTGGGTGGCTAGGATGGCGGTCGGTGCGAGCAGGGCGGTCTGGTGGCCTGCTAGAGTGGTCTGAGTGGCAGCTATGGCGGCCACAATGGTCTTACCGGAGCCGACATCTCCCTGTAAAAGCCGGTTCATAGGGATGCGGCGCTCTAGAGATTGGAGAATTTCCCAGGTCGAGCGACGCTGGGCGTTGGTAAGCTGGAAAGGCAGGCTTTGGACCAGTTTTTTGGTAAAATCCGCATCAAATTTGAGAGAAATAGCCTTGAGGCGACGATTTTCTTGCTTGTTCAGCTTAGCAGCGAGAATTAACTCAAAAAGTTCCTCATAGGCGAGGTATTTTCTTCCCTGTTCGGCTTCTTCCGGTGATTCAGGAAAATGAGCCGCAAAGAGGGCTTCGGCGCGTGCTCCCGGCTTGACAAAGTCAGGATCGCCTTCTGTAAATGGCAGTAAATCAGGTATTTTGGCAAATTCAGGACGCAGGCCAGAGATAATTTTATGGAAAACTTGAGGTTTAATAGCACTTTTGGCGGAATAAATCGGCTGAAAACTAGCTGCAGCGCCATCTTTTTCGACGTCCTGGACTAATGCCGCAGTCGGCGAAGTCAGGACGTATCGACCGCCTTTAAGCTCATATTTGCCAGTAAAATAGTACTCGCGCTCGGGGTCAAACTGTTTCGCTCGATAAGGTTGGTTGAACCAAACAGTACGAATCGCACCTGTATCATCCCGAATCACGCCCTCGGTCAAGGTCAACTTGCGGCGGCTAGTGCGAATAACGTGGAGACCATCAATTTTGCCCCGCACAATCACCTTGCCAGGCCGCAGATCTTCAATATTGACCGTGGTTTGATAATTTTCGTAAACGCGTGGCAGGCAGTAAATAAGGTCGCCGACCGTATTGAGATTGGCGCGCGCAAAAGCCTCGGCGGTCTTGGGGCCGACGCCTTTAATCGTATCAATGGGGGCAGACATGTCCATAAGAGGTATTATAGCATGAGTCTGGAAAAACACTTAGAGATGCGAGGATTGCAAAAATCCTCCGCGCCGGGTACGTCCATCCTTGGGCTGGCTACCAGCAGGTTCGGGCTGTCGGTGCCGCTGCCTACTTTTGGTCGTCTGTTGTTAATTCCCCTATCGACGCTCAGGACCTCCACTTTAATCCTTACAATGTCTACCCTTCCAGCATCAATGCTCGCTTATACGGCTTTCCCCTCCGTTGCCTCTTGCTAGGCTGATCTATGGAAAAGAAGGGTGCGATGTGGCT
>CAZFGY010000003.1:0-38463 GCA_964518465.1 uncultured Candidatus Saccharibacteria bacterium
ACGACCCTCTGTTCCGAAGACAGATGCTCTAATCCACTGAGCTACCGGTGCATGGGTGAATTATACCACAAAAACCTTAAAATGAGATTGGGAAAGGGGCGGTATCGGTATCGTGCGGGCGCATCGTGCCGGTGCGGATGAGCTGACGAATCGCTTCGAAAAGGTAGGGTTTGAAGACGGAGATTTCGACCGGTTTAGACTGAAGGATACAAGAAAAACAAGTCGAACTAGTAAGTTCAATAATCATATAAAGTAAAAGTTGGGGATTTTTGAGACGGCGACCTTCACGTTCGGCAGCGGCAGTAAGAATATTTACAAGATCGAGATGATCGTCGCTAAAAAACTCGCTAATCTTAGTATTAAATACGCCGAAAGAAAGATCTTTGGCAATAAGGCGGAGGGCAGCCTTATTCTGTGCGAGTACATCTATAATATAGTTGACAATAAAAATAACTGCGTCATCACAGCGTTCAAGCTGAGTTTGGTGAAGCGCGGCCAAGGCATTTTGAAAAAGTTCACGCGACTTCTGGGTGACTAGATGTTCTTTTAAAGTTTCTTTATCTTTAAAATAAAGGTAGAAGGTACCCTTCGCAACATTGGCGCGCTCGGCAATCTCACTGATAGTGACGTTTTCAATTCCCTGTTCAAGAAATAACTGATAAGCAGCATCCAAAATACGGTCGCGTTTGTCGGCCTTTTTCGTAAAACGATTTTGTTCTGGAATTGATAATGGCATATCTAAATTATACACAATTATTACAAAAATGCAAGCTAGAATTACTGACTTTTGGTCATAAAAGTATTGACAACGATTTTTTACTGGTGTAATATTCCTTATAGAAAACTGACTATTGGTCATTTTATAAATATAAATGGAGACTTATGAAGAGACTAAGTGAATTTATTTGCCACCATCGCTGGGCAATAGTGATTGCTTCGGTACTATTACTGGTTCCGGCGTTGTTCGGCTATATTACTACAAAAGTTAATTACGATCTTTTGGTCTATTTGCCTTCCGATATTGAAACGCTAGAGGGGCAAGAGATTTTAACAGAAGAATTTGGGACCGGAGCTTTTTCGATCGCCGTGGTAGAAAAAATGCCGCAAAAGGAGCTCTTAGAATTAGAGGGCAAGATACGAGAAGTTGAAAGTGTGAAGCAAGTTTTGAGTGTAGCGGATTTAACCGGAACGGCTATTCCGATGGATTTTCTGCCAAGTCAAATTCGGGAAAAAGTGGCGCACGAAGATACGGAACTAATGCTCATTACATTTAGCGAAGGTACAAGTGATGAGAAAACGTTAGCGGCCGTGGAAGAGATTCGAAAAGTTGCTGGTGAAAGTTGTCTGGTGGGTGGAATGAGCGCCATGGTGCTCGATACGAAAGAACTTTTTAATAGCGAAACTTTGCTCTACGTTTCGATTGCAGTGGTTCTATCACTAATCGTTCTGCTGCTGTGCCTTGATTCCTATTTAGTGCCGTTTTTGTTACTCGGCAGTATTGGTGTGGCGCTACTATTTAATATGGGGACAAATATTTTTCTGGGTGAAATTTCCTATATTACGAAGGCGATTAGTGCGGTATTGCAGCTGGGTGTAACAATGGACTTTTCGATCTTCCTTTATCATCAGTATGAATCAGCAAAGAAAAATAAATCAAATCATTTGCAAGCAATGGCTGAAGCGATTCAGACGACGGCGTCTTCAGTACTAGGAAGTGCTCTAACAACTTTCGCGGGGTTCTTGGCATTATGCACCATGAGTTTGACGCTTGGTACTGATATTGGAATCGTGATGGCAAAGGGTGTTGTGCTCGGTGTGTTGTGTGCAATCACAACTTTTCCGGCCTTGTTGCTGGTGTGCGACAAGTGGATTGAAAAAACGCATCATAAAGAAATTTTGCCGCAATTTAAATGCGTACAACAAATAATTTTAAAAAATCACAAAATAATTCTAATTATTTTTGCGGTTTTGTTGGTGCCAACATACATATTACAAAATAAAACTGAAATTTATTATAAACTCGACTCATCAATCCCAGAAAATTACGATTACACGAAGGCGATGAAAATTCTGCAGGAAGATTACGGAATGGAATCGCAGATGATTGTCTTGACTAATAGAGAAATGGGCGAAGCAGAAAAACATGCACTAATCGCAGAAATCAATGCAACAACTGGGGTAGATGCAGTGCTTAGCCCGGATATATTATCCGATTATGGACTGTCGCAAGAGTTACTTAGCCAAGAATTTCGCAACATCTTTGAGAGCGAAAAATATGAAGCAATGATTGTCCTGTCGGATTACAGTATAGCTAGTGAAGAACTAAATCAACAAATTGCTACGCTAAATACGATCGTCGATAACTATGATTCAACGGGAATTGTAGCTGGTGAAGGACCTTTGATGAAAGATTTGGTGGAAATTTCTGACCGCGATTTCACGAACGTCAATCTTGTATCGATACTTGTGATTTTCGTAATTATGGCTCTAGTTTTGAAGTCTATTTCTTTGCCTGTGCTGTTGATGATGGCAATCGAATTTGCGATCTTCCTGAATTTGGGAATATCATACGTCACTGGTGTAGAAATTCCGTTTATCGTATCAATCGTGATTGGTACGATTCAGTTGGGAGCTACAATCGATTATGCGATTCTTTTAACTACTAAATATCTTGAACAACGTAAGGCTGGAAAAGCTAAGCAACAGGCGGCGACAATAGCTCTGAGTAATTCAATACAGTCGATCTTTGTCAGCGCAATGTGCTTCTTTGGTGCAACAATTGGTGTCGGCATAATCTCGCAAATCGATATGATCGGATCGCTGTGTACGCTAATTGCGCGCGGAGCGGTGATCAGTATGATTGTCGTAATTGCGATCATACCAGCTTTGCTAATCGCGTTTGATTCGATAATTATGCATACAACTTTAGGAATGAAAAATAAGGAGTAACTACTATGAAACAATTTAACAAATCAATACTTTGTCTTTCTACCACTGCCATGATGGCGCTTGCACCATGTCCGGTGAGTGCACTAAAGCAAGACGAAACGGTCTATGCCAAATTGAACACTGACGGGACTACGAAATATATTTCAGTGATAGAGCACCTGCAAAATGATCAGCGTGAAAGTGAGCTACGTGACCAGACGATCTTGACGAATTTGGAGAATTTGAACGGGTTTGAAAAATACGTCGTAGATGAAAAAGGCATCAAGTGGGATGCTCAAGGTAAAGATATTTACTATCGCGGCGAAGCGACCAAGGCTCTACCCATAAAGCTAGATATGGCCTATAAGCTAGATGGCACAGAAATGTCGGTAGAGGAAATATTAGGTAAAAAAGGACGGGTGGAAATTGAGCTACACTTTACAAACCTTTCCAAAGTTGGAAACTTGTATACGCCATTCGTAGTGGCGGTCGCTACGACACTGGATGAAGATAAAGTGTCGAATCTTGAAGTGACGAACGGCAAAATCACTAGCAATGGTCGCTCTATCGCCGTAGCTGCGATCGCTACGCCAGGCTTGTATGAAAGCCTAGGATTAAGGGAATTGAAAAATTCAGACAAGGTGGTATTGAGTTTTGAGACCGAGAAATTTGAATTAAACGATATATATGCAATTGTGACACCTAAATTGCTTGATAATGAAGATTTGAAAGTTTTTGCCGATTTGGATGGTTTGTATGCCGACGTGAATAACTTAGCTGAAAGTAGCCAACAACTTGTCGCAGGCACCAATGCGTTGCGGGATGGGATTAGTGAGCTGAGAACAGCAGTCGTGTCGGCGCGGGATCGGCTGACAGGGCGCAATAACCAGACTATATTTGAAGAAGACGATTTGGCGCATATGAAACAGCTTGCTAGTACGGCTGCGGTCGAAAAAATTAAAGAGCAGAAAGACGTAATTCGCGCGAGCGTACAACAACAAATCCAGACCAGTACACCGCTCATAGACGCACTTGAGCTAGAGGCGGAAAAAATTTGCCAAGCACAGTATGGTCTAAATTGCACTCCTGTAGTGGTTGCACAAGTTAAGGCTCAGTTAGTCACAGGTCTTGAAGAGGAGCTATATCAATCTTCCTATAATTTGGCGTTGATTACAGCTGAACAAACCGCCTCTGCTACAGCAGAAGCAATTGCAATACAAATGTCTAAAGCAATTCAGCAGAATTTAGATGGCGCGATTGTGAGCGCACTTGATGCATTAGTTGCAGGTACTACAAAACTTCTGCAAGGTGCAGACGAACTGGCTGATGGCATGACACGTTTTGATCAAGAGGGTGTACAGGCTCTGTCTAACTTCGTCAATGGAAAAGTTAAAGTGACGACTAGCAAACTGCAACAATTAACGAATCTTGCACATCAATATGATAATTATGCAGGTTTGCCAAAAGGTGCTGATGGCGAAACTAAATTCGTATTGATGATAGAAGCAAAAAAATAAGGCTGGAATCAGCCATGAAGTGGTACGCCCGATAGGAGTCGAACCTACGACACCTAGCTCCGGAAGCTAGTGCTCTATCCACTGAGCTACGGGCGCATACCTGTATTTTAGCACGAAACTTAGTTCCCTCCTAGAGAATCTCGATATTTTCCTCCGTACGCGGCTGGATATTATCCAAGACGAATTTCCGGATAGTTGGTGGCACTTGGTAGAGGTCGAAAAGGTACTCATCAAGATCAGTGATATTCTGTTGCCAATAGGAGTCTGTAAAATTCAGTAATGGTATATAACGATATTTGTCTTTGGCGGTATTTTGTGAATCTTTGGCTAAGAAAAGTAAGGCACGGAAGAACTTAGTCATGAAATATTTACCTGCACAAATAGCTTGATCGCGGTCAGGAAAGGGACCGAATTCGATGAATGTTTCTGAGCAAGCATCTCCTGGAGCAGCAATGGTAATATTCGAATACGATCCGCCGAGGCCAATATTATTAGACATGTTACCCCAGGCTTTCGGTACGAAAAGCTTGTAACTATCGAGGTTTGGGCTGATCTTTGGTAATTGATGTCGTGGAATGAATTTGAAGCCGCGATTGCCATCAGGAAGTAAGCCAAAAAGACGTACGTCGTCGTCATGCTGACGGTGATTTTGGAGTGTGAGTTGATACTTTTCGGGATGCTTGAGTGGTTCAGCACAAAATCCATACGGTTTGCGCGACGAACCTAAACAATCAATACCTGAACAAGGACTAATGAGATCACTGAGCTCTCGGAGAGCATGAGGTTTTTGCACTTCTGATGCATGAATTGGTAATACAAAAGTACCCTTGGCTTTTCCGTATTCAAATTTTTGAATTTGGCCTTTGTTATCATGATCACGATCGCGCAGAACGATATTGACGCCACCAGTACCGAGATGACTGAAGACTTTGTCGGGGCCGTTTTCATAGTAATTATCGATCGAGACTAGATGGTTATCGCGTTTATAGCGTGGTGTGTTCAGTGGTCCAAGACCATTATAAGAGTTTGTCTTCTGCCAACCAATCGGAAAAATCATACATAGCAATTTAGGATCAAGGTCAACTGCACGACGATAAAAATCGGCGTAGAGCTGGTGACGCCCGTTTTGATAAGGCGGATTACCAATAATGATATCGAATTGCATATTTATATCTCCTTTCTGCGTAAGTGGGTTAAAAATAGTGAGGTTCCTGGCATATTCTGAATATTCACTAGGTGAATAATTCGGAAATTGGAAGCGGAGAAAACTGAGTAAAGTTTGCTGAGTGGCTTTCTGGAGCAATGGATCGGGCGACCAAGCGTAAACTTGGTGAGTGAAAATATGCTTCAAACATTTTGCATCGCTAGAAAAAGTGGGGCGTATATTTCTGAACAGTCGCTTAGTGATTTCTAGAAGGAATAGACCACTTTTGGCGTAGGGATCGAGAAAAGTTGTTTCTCGGGATTGAAAAATTTGCGGATTTTGAGATTCGAGCAGATCAACCATTTTGAGAACGACTTTGCGCGGTGTGAAAACGTAGTGATTGTGTTGGTCGGGGATAAAGTTAAAAATATCTTGAGCTTGGCTGCTTAGATAGTAATGCGACAAATCATGTTCACGCTGCATAAATTCACGCATAGCCAGGGTGCAATTGGTCTCGTTGAAGAATTTGGCATCGGACAAGACATGAAAATCTTCCTGCGTAATACCGGTGAGATTATAAAAAGTTTGTGGATCCACTAAATAAGCCAAGTCAGAAAATTTAATGTCTGGAAAACCATAAATATGTAAAAGCATAGGTATTACTCGAGCGAAGCCGCGGAGCTTATCACGATAGGCATCTTCTTCGCGCTTTTTTTGCTTTTCGGCATGGAGCTGAGCGGTCTGGTGAGCCTCGGACACCGCGGCAGTGAGTAGCTCTCGATCGCGTGATGAGTTTGGATCGGAAGCGGCGGCTTCGAGCATAGCAAGATTAAGTAACCGCGGCTGACGATGATAAAGTTTCGCAAACTTGGAGCGTTTGAGAGTCTCTTCAAAAGCCTGTTTCAGCAAAGCGGGTGTTGCAATAGCTTGGCCATTGGTAGGATCAACTTGAGTAGATGGTGGTGAAAGGCTATGGATAACTTTTTCTGAACCATGTTTTTTGAGAGCGCGAAACTTATTCAAAACCTGAAGAGCCTGGGGCGAAGCATGAAAAATATTTTGGAGGTTGAATAGCTTATTTGACGTAATAAAATTCCCTATGACGATTTCTTCGGCAATGAGTCGTTTGGGTAAACTGATAATCTCCTCGGAACTAATTGAACGGGTATTTCCCTTCTCGTCCGTAAGTGTAATATTTGCAAAATGTAAAAGTTCATTAAGAGGCCCGATCGGATCTGCTAAGTGAGCCCTACAAAGCTTCAATGCGAAATCCTGCAAAATCGTCAGCATACGCTCGGGAGCAAAATCAAAAACGTAGCAATCCGTCTTAGCTGGATGAGCATGATAATCAGGACTCTGGACACGGAATGAGGCTTGCAAATATTGCGTGGAGCTGAGCCGTGATAAATCACTACTACTATATAGCATCAAGATCGTAGACCATTCCGGAACTGTAATGCCGGTCGTAAGCTGACCACAGGACAAGGTAATAGTTTTCTTAGTATTGGAAGTAACTGCATCGTGAATGCTATCTAATAGTTTACGCTGAGAACGATAACTTTCCTTACCGGCCGCAACAATGACTCGATAATTCTTGAATCTGGGATGTGTTGATAATAATTTCCGCATGGCATAACAATCGTTCACGTGCGACAGGAGCCAAAAACTATGAGTGTGGTTTTGTAATCTAGGGGCAAGATAATCGAGAAAGCGTGTAACGGCTCCCTCGTGCACAAAATGGTCACTAGTATAGCGTAATAATTCACCAAGATCATAGCGCAGGGTGTCATCAATCGTAGGCGGTAGCTGGAAACCGTGAAAATTCAGCTGCGGAAGCTGCTGGTAAGGGTTTGGTTCAGAATTAGACCAAGATGCTTTGGCGCGTTGTTCGTCGAGGTAGGACCAGTTATAAATTTGCTCGCTAGTAAAATCGTGGTCGGCTAATGCTCGAAAAGGAGTGCCGGAAAGGTAAAGGGTAAATTTTGCCTGAAGATGCGAGAGAACATGAGCTGTCTTGGATGTTTTGATACCTTCATGGCTTTCATCAATAATAACAAGATCCCAAGGGAGTTGCACGTCAAAAACCCACTGATTTTTTTGCTTAAAATCATCCGAATCAAGACTTTTCCCCTTAATATCCTGGAGCGAGATAAAGAAGATGAGAGGTTTCTCCAGATCCGAACCGTAGCAAATCATTTCGGTACGTGAAGGCACATGATAGATATTATCGTCGATTTTAAGATCATAACTTTTGGAAGAGGCGAAAACGAAATCACTATCTTGATGAAAGAAGCGAAAGAAATCGGTCGCCCATGAATCGGCTATAGCTGGGCGATTAGTGATAATGAGGACTCTTTTTGCACCGATTTTATGCGCGAGAGCGTAGGCCGTGACGGTTTTGCCAAAACGAGGCTTCGCGTTCCAAAGAAAATGGCGTTTTTTAGGATCAATAGTATGTTGCGCATAAGAGAAGGTCTTTGCAATAGCATCTTTCTGCTCGGGTCGTAAAATTAATTTGCCTGCCATAATTGAATTCAGGAGCTAAATGCTAACTTTGAAAAATTACTGATTGATGATGAGTCAAGAAAGTCACCTTGGATAATATTCGCCTGAAGAATTAGAATAACTTGTTTTACAATATGCGTCTGGTGAGATAAAATTTGGAAATGCTCCAGAAACTTATCTAGAAGCCGCGCACGTGCAATCAAGATATTGTCCAAATTAATATCGATCCCGTATAGATTCGCGAGAATTAGTAGGGCTTTGTTTTCGTCGGCATGAGCGCGTTTAAAACGACGGTCTAGAATTTCTACGAGAAAGTTGCCAGTGCCACAACTCGGTTCGAGAACGGTTTTCGTAGAATCCGATAAATCTGGCTCACATAACGCACACATTTTTTCAACAAAAGGCGCGTCCGTGAAGACTTGACCGGGATTTTTACTGACAGTTTGCATAAGTTTATTATAACATGTGTCCGGAAGATATAACTTCTCCACTAAGCTTTATTGGCTAGATATGGCGCACCTTACTATGAGGCCATTATATATAATAAGATGCGGGTCTTGCGAGACTTGCTCCATAGAACGCGAATCCGTAAGCGCTATGATTCTTGGCAAAAATCGTGGAAGTCCAGGTGTATGAATTATGATCAAACTCTAAGATTTGCCCGCCCGATCCGGCGTTTGTGCGACCAGCCCTAACGAAGAAAAAAGGGCTAGACGTAATTGCGTCATTAAAGCCTTCTGGAAAAGCCACAGTTTGATCTTCTGGAAATTCAAAACCGACAGCACTGAGAGGACTGAAAAAATCTAAACCGTTCGATTGTATTGAGGAGGTGTAATTAGGCAAATGCCAATTTTTTGGGCAAATTGAGCCATGGACGTTTTCATTTTGAAATACGTCTATACCAGTGCTAGCCGTAGCAGCATTAAATGAATACCAGTTGCCAACAAGATAATGACTATCATAAAGATGGTTATTAATATCTATCGTGCTGCCATTATTTACCGTGAAATTCGGGTCTTCAGAAGGTGTCCATCCATCTACATTAGTAAACTGAGAACCATTTTCTACGCAAAAAGCGATACCTTCCGAATTGGTTGGACAGGTTTTGTATGTATGAGGAGTAGTAGTTACCCATAAACCCTGATTCCAAGACGCGGTTGTCGTGTAACCCCCCTGGTTAGCAAAATCTGTTTTGTTTGTTTCCTCCGGCGGATACTCACTCTTTTGATCCCAATCTGCAGCAATATCAGTATCGGCACTGCTTAAACCATCTTCAGTAATATCCAGCGCTAAATTCTGCGTCATCCAACAGTTACCATCAGCTAGTCTAGCTACCCAGTAGCCTTGGCTATCTCTTGTATCGATCAGCCGTTTAGTATCACCGATTTGTGCGGAGCGGCAGATGGCTGGTGTCATTTCCTGCATATAGATAACATCATCAAAGCTTGTAGCAATTGTATAGGGTTTAGCGACAAGCGACAGTGTGACTTGCCCCTTGTAAGTGTCGGCGGGGATAGTAGTATCAAACTTAGCTCCTAGATGCAGAGCAAAGCTTTTCTCTGCCGTAATACTTGTCCGATCGTTCAGACTGTTCATGCTATCAATCGGATCACGATCTTCTCGGACTGGATAGTAACTTAGAGCCTTAGGATCAAGAGCCGCTTCTTCACCATTATTAGTGGCCGTGATGTTGTATCCCCAGGTATTAGGCAAAAAGTGCTCGGGAGTAGTAGCATTAGCGACACCGGTGATCTTGGTAGTGTTAGACGCAAGTGCTCCAGTGAGTTCTGGTGTCCCGCTAAGATAAAGATCATAACCACTAGACTCTGCAATACTAATATGTACAGTCGTAGATTGGGCGATAAACTTTCCTAAATCCGTCGGATCAATGGAGGTTCTCAGTATCTGATCATCCAGCTTCAGGCTTAAGGATGGACCAGTCTCGATGAGGGCTTGAGCTACAGGAGTGCTACTTCCTGTCTCATTGGTATAATTAGTCGCCTTTTCTAGCTCAGCTTGGTCCTTGGCATGTACTGTGCTACTGTCTTCTACTACTAGTGGGTTAAGGGTGACTACACCAAGGAGAGCAAGCGCTAGAAAAGCACCAATAGGTATCCTAGACCTAGTCTTTGTTAATAACTTCTTGCTTAGCATAGCGCCCTCCTTAGTATTATTACTGATCTTCCCCCAGGTGGTGCCGCTTTCTCTAGATTCTTTCTTCATACTAGTTTTTTGTATAGCAATAGAGGTGCAATGAAGAGTCTGATCTTTGACTAGGTTTTTCTGATAGGAGCTAACGCTCCTCTCATAAAACCCTAGAAACAAAAACGACACCGCAAGGGGTGTTAAACAAATTAGTCTGCAAGCGTATGCTCAACAGCCAATCTACCTCACGGTGTCGGTTCTACCGTTGAGCATTAGCAAACTTTTGTAATAAAAAGATGCTTGCATAGGTAACTAATTTGTTTAACAAGTCTATTGTAGCATAAAATGGCATTAATATAAATAAGCATATTACTTCGTCCGCAGCGGAGCAATAGCTAGACAATTTATGCCCGCCTTGCTCACGAGTACAGGAGTAGCTGGTTATTACTGGAATAGAAATGCAAATGATGCAAATACGAGCACCTATACTATGGTTTCATCAAGAGTTATAACTGCCCAAGCTGATGGATTACGTTATAATGGTCATCCTCTCCGTTGCCTAGGCTCTACTTAGGTTATAGGTATGAGAGCATAAAGAAAAGATGATTTCTCTTTTCCATAGATCAGCCTAGCAAGAGGCAACGGAGGGGGAAACCGTGGAAGTGATAGTTGAAGTAGGATGGGTAGATATCATAATGATTAAAGAAAAGACCCTGAGCATTATCTTTACTATAAGTTACAGCTGACCAATAATAGGCACCCGCACTGACATCCCGCATTTGCTGACGAACAATGCGAGGACTGGCGATCCCGGCGCGGAGGAAGTCTCAGCGAAACGTTCACGTGATAGGTTCTAGGCCTTAGCTAACAGGTGTGGGACAGCTTTAGAAACGTTCACATGAACGTTTTGCGCGCGCCGGAGGGATCGTTACTGCCGTTGAGTATCAAACATTTCGAGATCTAGCAGGTGGCGACTATTGGTCCATCAATGTTTCTACAGATCATCAAGCTTACTACTTAGTTATACATATTACTGATACGATGTCTTCTGGTGATTGGCCTAATCGTTATCTTGCTTTCCCCCTCCGTTGCCTTATGCTACTAGGATAGGAAGAATGAAGAAATTTCTCAGACCTATAGCCTAAGTAGAGGCTAGACAACGGAGAGTAAAACCGTCATATGGTTTACCGTAAGTATAACTAACAGCAGAAATATTTGTCGCAGTGAAAACGAGCCCACGATAATATTGATCTTCTTGGCAAGACGACCAGTAGTAGCCACGCGAACCGTTTTGGTCAATGTAGTTGTAGCCCGTACTAAGCCATCCGCTGCGGACGAAACTCCTCCGCGCCGGGGTCATCGTACCTTCAGTTAGTCACCAGCGGGTTCGAGTTATCGGTTCCGGTACGTACTTCTGGTCGTCTGTGGTTAATTCTAGACTCTACGCTCAGGACTTCTACTTTGATCCTAATATTGTCTACCCCTCTGTCATCCTTACTCGCCTAAATGGCTTTTCCCTCCGTTGCCTCTTGCTAGGCTGATCTATGGAAAAGAGAAATGAGGTAGGGCAGGACTGCAATTTCCCAAAAGCCATGTAGTTGCCACAAATGCATAAAAAATAGGACACGAGGTCCTTTTTGCTTGTAGGATGGTGAGTCGGGTGGGGATCGAACCCACGACACCCTGCTTAAGAGGCAGGTGCTCTAACCAGCTGAGCTACCGACCCAAGCTGTTTTAGATTATACCACTATTCTTAAGAAAAGAAAATAACTTTTTTGTAATAATCGTCAAGACGGACAACTCATATTTTATAATCAGAACTATGAGCAGCTATATAGACGTGATAAAAATTGCTGTTGCGTGCTTTCCTCTGATTGCATTACTGATTAGCCTACCTTTTATGGTCATTCAATATCATAAATACGGTTCAATCTCTTTTTGGAAGGCATGTATCGTTTATACGTTTATCCTATATTTAACTTGTGCATATTTTCTAGTGATTATGCCATTACCAAAAATTAGCGAAGTGGCGGCGATGACTTCGCCTAGGACACAATTAATTCCTTTTAAATTTGTGTCGGATTTCTTTACTCATACTAGTCTCAACCCGCTGGATGTCCAGACATACTGGCCAGCATTGACGCAGTCGTATTGCTTTGTGCCGATATATAACATTCTATTGCTCTTACCTTTTGGCATATACTTGCGATATTATTTCAAATGCGATTTTAAAACTACGGTCTTATGGACTTTCTTGCTGAGCTTATTTTTTGAATTGACACAACTAAGTGGTCTGTGCTTTATTTATCCGCGCGGTTACAGATTATTTGATGTGGATGATTTGATTTTGAATACGGCCGGAGGAATGTTAGGATATGTGGTGGCGGGGGCCTTGATCAAGGTTTTGCCAAAAAGAGAGCAGATTGATGCTTCAGCAAAGGAACGTGGCAAGACAGTTTCAGGAGTACGACGATCGTTAGCTTTTCTGCTAGACCTTGTCATCTGCTTAGCTGCGCTTGCTTTTGTTCATCAACAGTTGCCCGGAATTATCATAGTAATTATCTATTATTTCGTATTGCCAATTCTCTTGCATGGTAGCACGCCGATGGAAAGACTTCTGAAATTACGGGTGGTGGATGAAGATGGCACGGAAAATATATTGTTACTTTGGCTGCGCAGGGTACTCTTCATAGTATTTTATTTACTTTTACCGCAACTTGTTATTTTTGGCTTAGCGAGCTTAATAATAGAAAGCGAACTAAAGGAAACCGTGATATTTTGTCTGGCGATGATAATTATGGCATTTTATGTGATCACTTTTTTGAAGTTTTTGTTTACGAAAAAGAGTATGCTTTATGAAAAACTGAGTAAGACAAGATTGGTGAGTACGATCGTGATATAATATATCATATGATAATTCGAGAGAATGTACCAATTGCTGAGTTGACAACGATACGGTTGGGCGGTGTTGCGCGTTATGTGGTAGAGATTGAGCGAGCGAGCGAGGCGGAAGAAGCCTTTAATTTCGCGCGCGAACGAAATTTACCAGTCTGGATGATGGGCGAAGGTGCGAATACGATTGGGCGCGATGAAGGTTTTGACGGCGTAGTGGTATTGAACCGGATTAAAGGTATAAAGATCCAGAGTGAAGATGCTAGCGAGCTAATTGTGACGGCTGCTAGTGGTGAAAGTTGGGACGATTTGGTGAAATTTGTTGTAGATCGAGAATACTCAGGAATTGAGGCTATGAGCATGATACCGGGGACAGTTGGGGCAGCTCCAGTCCAGAACATTGGGGCTTACGGTCAAGATATAGCACAGGTGATTGTAAGTGCAGAAGTATTTGATACGAAACAAGTATCAATATATTCTATGGACAAATCGGAGATGCGAATGAGCTACCGTCGTACAAGATTTAACTCGGGAGAAGATGCAGGAAGATTTTGGATTCTTGGAGTGACAATACGTTTGACGAAATCAATACTCAAGCCGCCTTTTTATACTTCCTTGCAGCGTTATATCGACGAACATGATATCGTAGATTTTTCGCCAAAAAATATCCGGGAAATTGTTTGCCAGATTCGCAGTACCAAACTACCCGATCCAAAAAAAGTCGCTAGCGCAGGAAGTTTTTTTAAGAATGTTTATCTCGATCAGACAGGTGTAGCGAATGCTGAGGCGAGGGGTATTCCAGTCTGGAAAGCTGCAGATGGTACGGGTAAAATTAATTCTGGCTGGCTGATTGAAAATTGCGGTCTCAAAGGTGAGTTAATACATGGCATGCGTGTTAGCGATAAGGCGGCGCTTGTCTTAATAAATGAGGGTGCAAAAGGCTATGCCGATTTAGCAGCGGCGCGCCAGGAAATTATTGAGAAAGTCAGAGCAAAATTCGGCGTCGTATTGGAACAAGAGCCGGTGGAATTAACGGAGAATAATCATGAAAATGCTTAGTGGCACTGAAATAGCTGATTATATGAAAGAAAATCAAGCACACATGGTGCGAAGCCTCAAAGCTCGGAAGATATTCCCGAAGTTAGTTATTATTCGAGACAGCAATAATCCGGTGATTACAAAATATGTAAATTTGAAACAACAATACGGTAGTGATATTGGTATAGAAGTGGAAGATTGTTTAGCCGAAAACGTCAGTGAAGCAATCGAGAAGACGAATCTTGATGTTAATACGCATGGTATTATCGTGCAACTACCTATGCGGGATATGACAAACGCTAATGAAGTATTGGCAAAGATTGATGCGTTGAAAGATGTAGATGGGCTAGCGAATGGCGACCTTTTTGAATCTGCTACCGCAACGGCTATCAACTGGCTAATGGCTGGTTATGATATCGACTTAAGCAATATGAAAATTGCGTTAGTGGGGCGAGGAAGGCTAGTGGGTGGACCGTTGGCGCGAATGTGGACGAGATCAGGATATGATGTGGTCACGTTTGGTCGAGATAGCGATCTGGATGAGCTGAAGAAATATGATTTGATTGTAAGCGCAACAGGCGTGCCGCATTTAATTACTGACGAGATGGTCAAAACTGGCGCGGTAGTCGTGGACGCGGGTACGGCCAGCGAGGGGGGAGTCCTAATCGGTGACGTAGATGAGAGCGTACGCAGACGCAATGATTTAACGGCGATTACGCCAAAGATTGGTGGGGTGGGGCCACTGACAGTCACGGCTTTGTTTGAGCACGTGCTGATGGCTGCCAATGCTCAGACGGCTTAGTCACGTTTGAGCATGACCGTGAAGGCTTCGGATGGAATGTCAATCTTGCCGAAGCGTTTCATGCGTGCTTTACCTTTTTTCTGCTTTTCTAGCAACTTAGCCTTGCGGTCTCGATCACCGGTATGAATTTTGACCGTGACATCCTTACGATAAGCGCCGATGGTTTCCCGAGCAATAACTTTTGCTCCGATAGCTGCTTGGAGCGCAACTTCAAAATTCTGACGGGGGATAACTTCTTTGAGCTTTTTGGTTAATGAACGTCCGAGTGCATCAGCTTCGGTACGGTGACACATCAGACTAAGGGCATCAATGCGATTCCCGGCAACCAGAAAATCTAATCGCACAAGATCCTCAGGCCTATAGTCTGAAAGTTCGTAATTGAAACTTGCATAGCCAGAAGTGATACTTTTTAGTTGATCGTAAAAGTCTGTCAAAAGATTAGCCATCGGCGCTTCGAAGTCGATAATTGCGCGATCTTCGATATACCTAAGATTAGTCTGATGACCGCGTTTCTCATTGATCAGCCCAAGCACTCCACCGATCATATTAGTAGGTAAAATAATCTCTCCTTTGACCCATGGTTCGCGAATTGCTGCGATAGTTGACTGATCAGGTAGGTCAGCTGCAGAACGAATATTGAGATCTGTGCCGTCATTAAGTGTCACCTCGTAGTTGGTGGATGGATTAGTAATAACGAGGTCGAGGCCAAATTCACGCTCTAAACGTTCTTTAATAATATCCATATGCAAAAGACCGAGAAAACCAATTCTAAGTCCAAAGCCCAAAACTGGTGAATTTTCTGGCTCAAAATGTAGCGCCGAATCAGAAAGCGAGAGCTTCTCTACGGCATCTTTTAGCTCCTGGTATTGATCGTTGGAAATCGGAAAAAATCCGGCGTAGACAAAAGGCAAAACGTTTTTGTATCCTGGTAGTGGCGTAGTGGCGGGGGATTCTGCTAATGTAATCGTGTCACCTACTCTTGCTTCACGGGTAGTTTTGAGATTGGTAACAATATAGCCGATGCCACCGGATTCTAGTTCATTACGAGGGGACATTTTTGGGGTTAGTACGCCGACTTCTAGGGCTAGACCATTCGTACCGGTCGCCATCATGCGTATCTCGGCATTTTTAGGAATAGTGCCATCAAAAATGCGGACATACAGCACTACTCCACGATAGTCATCAAAGTAGGAGTCGAAAATTAAGGCTCTGGTGGCGGCTGTAGTTTCGGGCAGTTCACGGGGTGCCGGGGCTTTCTCGATAATCGTGTCGAGTATGTCTGACACACCTTGACCAGTTTTCCCAGAAGCGCAGATGATTTCTTCAGGTCGACAACCAAGAAGATTGACGATTTGTGCGGTGACTTTGTCGACATCGGCCGCAGGTAAATCTACTTTATTAATAACGGGGATAATGTAGAGATCTTGTTCGATCGCTAGGTAGACATTGGCAAGGGTTTGCGCCTGAATTCCCTGCGTGGCATCGACTACCAACACGGCCGTCTCCACAGCTTGCAGAGAACGCGACACTTCATAAGAAAAATCGACATGGCCCGGAGTATCAATTAGATTAAGCTCGTATCCTTGCCATTTCATCTGGACTGGTGCTAGTTTGATAGTAATCCCTTTCTCGCGCTCTAACTCCATAGAATCGAGAAGTTGAGATTTCATTTCACGTACGGATACAGTGTTAGTCAATTCCATCATACGATCGGCAATAGTGGATTTGCCGTGGTCAATATGTGCGATAATGCAAAAATTACGAATTTTATCTAGCTTCATAATACAGTATATTATATCATAAGGGTATGTCTAAGAAGATATTGGCAGTTTCTGGCGGTGTGGATTCGATGGTTTTATTGGATATACTAAAGGACACGGCATTGGTGGTCGCTCATTTTGATCACGGAACCCGCGATTCTTCGAGCGATGATGAGGAATTCGTACGACGTGAGGCTTCTAAGTATCAAAAAGATTATGTAGCTGCATGTGGACGCCTCGGCGAAAATGTCTCTGAAGAAAAGGCTCGGAAGGCTCGCTATGATTTTTTGAGGACAGCCAGCGTCGAAAATGGTGAAGCTCAGATATACACAGCACACCATTTGGATGACCTCGTAGAGACGGTGGCAATTAATTTGTTACGGGGAACAGGTTGGCGAGGTTTGGCTGTGCTGGACTCGCCGGACATTAAGCGACCACTGCTGGAAAAGGATTTACTACCACTTGAAGTGCAGGGCTTAGCTCCTTTTGATAAAAAACAGATTCTGCAATATGCAGCGGAACATCAAATAGCTTTCCGCGAAGATCCGACGAATAATTCTGATCTATATTTGCGTAACCGCTTGCGGGACGATATCGCTACGTATACACAGAAATCAAAGATCTATGAACTTTGGCAAGCACAAAAACAGTTAAAGCACGAGATTGATTGTATAATTGAAGGATTATTGCCTCATTCAGGCGCAGAATGGAAGCGTCATTGGTTTGTCGAGTTAGATCATGATCCGGAGGGTCAAGGAATTGCTTTAGAGCTGTTACGTGCAGGGCTACTACGACGCAAAATTCGGGCTACTCGGCCACAACTAGAAAATTTGCGTCAAGCAATCTTGAATTATGCACCAGGTAAATCATTCAATTTACCTGGCGATAGATTAGTGAAGTTTTCGAAAGACGGTTTTTGTCTGTAGTTCGTGCTATAATAGCGGTAAATTAAAAGTGGAGTTTTTATGATCACGAAAGCGATTATCCCAGTTGCTGGATGGGGCACACGTAGATTACCGATTACGAAAATCATTGAGAAATCAATGTTGCCAGTAGGTAATCGTCCGCTAGTCGATTATTCAGTGCAAGAGTTAATTGCGGCTGGCGTCAGAGATATTTATATGGTGATTTCGAACGTAGAGCCATGCCAAGTAAAATCTTTCTATCAGGATAACGCAGCATTGAATCAATATTTGACCGAGCGCGGCAAGAAGGATCGATTGGCGCTGGCTAAAACTTTACCGGACGACGTAAAAATTCACTATATTACTCAGGATCCGGCCGGTAAATATGGGACAGCAGTACCGATTGCGTTGGCGGTAGAAGAATATAATCTGAATGAACCGGTGTTGGTTTTTATGGGTGATGATTTCATTTGGAATCCTGAAGGTGAATCGGCGACTACTTCCCTCCTAAACGCTTTACGAAGCGAGGAGGATTCTTCTATCTTGGGAGTTGAGATTGCCCGTAATGAAGTAGAAAAATATGGTGTGCTATCGGTTCAGAATGAAATGTTGAAAGAAATTATAGAAAAACCTACTATTTCGGAGGCGCCATCGAATCTAATTAACGTGAGCAAATATGTAATGTCCCCAACTCTGTTAAAACAAATCGTTGATTATGTAAGGGCGAACGACTTCGGTCCTATGGATCAAGAATACGTTGTAACTGAACCGATCACGCAATATATCCAAAATGGAGGAATAATGCGAGTTGCTTCTACGTCGGGAGAATATCTCGACGGTGGTAGCGTCGAGGGTTGGCTGCATGCAAACAACGTAGTATGTCAAGACCTCGTAAAATGATATAATCATATCATGAAGACAAGAGAGCACGATCTAAGCTATCAAGAGACTATTGGGCGAGTTGTCGCAAAGCTGCGTTCTGACAAGGGCTGGACTCAAGCACAGCTGGCTGAAGCCGTAGGTAGTAGTCAGTCGGCAATCCACAGGATTGAAAAGGGGCGACAGAATATTTCCTTGGAACTGACTAGAAAGTTGTCCAGAGCACTGGGTGGCCAAATCTTGTCAATCAACGATAGTGCTTCGCAGAGTTATCGAATTCATGGTGGGCGAGAACTTCGCGGTGAAGCAACGATTAATACTAGCAAAAATGCCGCAGTAGCTTTGCTCTGCGCTTCGCTTTTAAACTCCGGCGTAACGCGACTAAAACATCTAGCAAGAATTGAAGAGGTATTTCGAATTATTGAGGTGCTAGAATCGATTGGCGTAAAATGCCACTGGATTAACGATAATCGTGACTTAGAGATTATTCCCCCGGACGAATTAAAGCTGAGCAAAATTGACGTAAATGCAGCGCGAAAAACACGTTCGATATTAATGTTTATGGGACCGCTTTTGCACAAGTTCCGCAAATTTAAGTTGCCGTATGCGGGTGGCTGTACGCTGGGTACCAGAACGATCGAACCGCACCTGAGAGCACTTTCGGCGTTTGGGCTAAAAGTAGATGCTTCTAACTGCAGTGGATTTTATTCTGCGTCCGTAGAGCCTCCTAAACCTACTCGAGCACAACTCAAAGAAGCTCGTTCGATCGAATCGGTACGATCAATTTATATTCCAAAGCGAATCGTATTGATTGAACGTGGAGACACAGTGACCGAAAATGTATTGATGGCGGCAGCTTTGTATCCGGGTGAAACTACCATAGTGGGGGCATCATCTAATTATATGGTGCAAGACTTATGCTTCTTTTTGCAAAAATTAGGCGTAAATATTCAGGGCATTGGTTCTACTACGTTGCGAATTTACGGTTGTAGTGAAATTAAAACGGATATTGAATATGCTCCAGCAGAAGATCCGATTGAAGCAATGTCTTTTATCGCAGTAGCGTTAGTGACGAAGTCGTGTTTAACTATTCGCCGCGCACCAATTGAGTTCCTGGAAATTGAACTCGAGGTCTTAAAGAGCATGGGGGCAAGAATAGACCGTTCGCCGGAATATTACAGTGAAAATGGTAAGACGCGTTTGGTGGATTTGAAAATTCATAAGTCTGAGCTTGTGGCTCCGACCGACAAAATTGCACCGATGCCATTCCCAGGATTAAATATTGATAATCTTCCCTTCTTCTCTGTGATCGCAGCTACGGCCAAGGGACGCACTTTGATTCATGACTGGGTGTTTGAAAATCGTGCCGTATATGTGACTTATCTAGAGAATTTAAATGCTAGAGTTGAATTATTAGACGCTCATCGGGTCTATATAGAAGGTCCTACCAAATGGCGGGCGGCAGAGTTGGTCGCCCCTCCGGCACTGAGGCCGGCTGTCGTAGTATTGATCGCAATGTTGGCGGCACCTGGAACATCGATTTTACGCAATATTTATTCGATTAATCGTGGCTATCAAGATTTTGCGACTCGTCTAAACAAATTAGGTGCCGATATCCAGCCGTTAATTGGCTTATAATTGCTCTTGTGCTTGTACTTTCAGAAAACTTTGTTATATGATGGCCCCAACCTTGCGCAGTTATAGTGGAAAGACGCGTATTTTCACTAGAGAAGCTTTAAGGTGTTATAATAGATGTAATAAAGGAAGGTAATACTATGAAAAAGACGACTAAATCAGAGGTGACGCCGGAAGATTCTGGGAAAAAGCAAGCGCTAGACCTTGCAATTCAGCAGATTACGAAGCAGTTTGGTACTGGGGCAATTATGAAATTGGGTGAAACTCAGAAAATTGATGTTGAACTTTTACCGTCTGGATCTTTATCTTTGGATATAGCGCTTGGTGGAGGATATCCTAAGGGCCGTATCATTGAAATTTATGGGCCAGAGTCATCAGGCAAAACGACTTTGGCGTTGCATGCGATTGCTGAGATTCAGAAGCAGGGCGGTCAAGCTGCATTTATTGATGCGGAGCACGCACTTGACCCTGCCTATGCTAAGAAGATTGGTGTCGATACAGATAATTTGTTTATTTCGCAGCCAGATAACGGCGAGCAGGCGCTAGAGATCTGCGAAACACTTGTACGCAGTGGTGCGGTGGATTTGATCGTAGTCGACTCAGTGGCGGCTCTAGTGCCACAGGCCGAAATTGATGGTGACATGGGTGACGCACAAATGGGTTTGCAGGCACGCCTAATGTCTCAAGCAATGCGTAAGTTGACTGGCATCATTTCTAAGAGTAAGGCAACAGTTATTTTTATTAACCAAATTCGCATGAAAATTGGCGTAATGTTTGGTAACCCAGAAACAACAACGGGTGGTAATGCTTTGAAGTTTTATGCTTCTGTACGTATCGATATCCGCCGTATTGGCCAGATTAAAGAAGGTGATAGTATTTCTGGCAACCGCACAAAGGTAAAGATAGTGAAAAACAAGATTGCTGCTCCTTTTAGGACGGCAGAGTTCGATATTATGTATAACGAAGGCATCAGCAAAACTGGTGATGTGCTAGATTTAGCAATTCAAAAAGGCATCATTGAAAAGGCTGGCGCATTTCTAAAATACAAGGGCGAGACTATTGCACAAGGTCGAGAAGCGGCTAAGGCACTGCTAAAATCCGACCCGGCTCTTCTGAATGAAATTGAGCAGCAAGTTCGTGATGCGATGAAGGATAAGGACGACGAGCAAGCCCATAGCAAAAAACCTGCTAGCGAAGATACTGGCACAGAATTCTAACGGGAAAAAGCCGTGTTAGAGATTGAGTCGCTCGGAGCAGATCTTGATCATGATAGCCTAGAGGCAGAGTCGCTTCGTCGCGAGGCTGAGATGATTTATGGCTCCGACGACGATATCGATAATGCCGAAGATGAAAAAAACTGGGAAGATCTTTTCGCGGAAGTAGAAACTTACACAATCACAAAAATGACTCCGGGGGTTCGTGATCCAAATCGAGTGAATGTTTTTCTGGATGGATGCTTTGCATTTTCCTTGGATGTTTCTCAGGTAGTAGATTTAGAAGTAAAAGTAGGCCTAAAGGTCGACAAAAAAAGACTGAAAGAGCTACGAGACGCTTCGGAATTTGGAAAATTGTGCCAGAGGACGTTAGAATGGGTGTTGACGCGTCCACACTCGATTCGTGAAACTAGAGATTACCTAAAACGCCGTAAGTTTAAACGTGTACAGCTTAATCGCCAGCGCGAACGCGAGGAGAAAAAACCACTTCCGGAAATTCAAGATGAGACGATTGAGCTAGTAATGGCTCGTCTGATTGAAAAAAGATATTTAGACGATCAAAAGTTTGCGAAGTTTTTCGTTGAAAATCGATATATTCGTAAAGGCATTAGCCAGAAACGTTTACGTATGGAGCTTAAACGCAAGGGGGTGAGTGATGATAAAATTACAACAGCTTTAATTGAGGTTCCCCGTGTCGAAGAGGAAGAAATTGCAAAAATGATAGCAAAAAAACGTGCGAAGTATAATGATTTTAAATTGGTGAATTATCTAGTGCGGCAAGGTTTTGACTTCCAAAAGGCCAAAACTGCCGTTGAAAAATCTCATGAAGAAGTCTTAGATTGACTTGGTGATGTGAAATCTGGTTCTCGGAATGGGTTAATAAAATTAGGCACAAAATCTTTAGTAGTGCTCGCTTTAAGATTGGTTTTTGCTTTGCTGTGCTCGTCTTTGATAGTAATTTTGTAGTCATCAATTTCAATAATTTCGTTACGAGAAATAATGAGTTCGGGGTCAAGGAAGGATTTGATGAGAGGGCGCTGAACGATAATCTGATGTATACTCCAACTGGATACGTCAACAGTATAGTCAATTACTTTGCCGATCTTAGTTTTGTTTTCGCTGACCACTTTCAGGCCTGGCAGTTTAAAATTTAGTTTAAGAATATCTTTAATACGGATTACTTCTTCCCCATCGACAAATTCATCTATTGAATCAATGATCATACCTAGTCGAGAGAATTCACGAACACTATCGATTGGTAAAATGTCGCCCGTGTCATTATCTAGGAGCGGACCTTCTGCCCGAAATACGACAATAGCCAAGTTGTTTGGGTTAACAATTACTTCAGCGACGCGAGCGGTCTCTCCGCCAAGATGGAGGCTAAGAATGGGGCAATTGATGAGACGAGAACCATTAATAAGCACTGCATTCTCCTATCTATTTAACTTTTTCATTGTTAGAAGTGACGGTTGCCAAAAAGCAGGATAATCAGGCAGACCAAGCAGAGTACTAACTGTAGCGGCAACATTTGCTAGGCCTGGTTCTGAGATCCTAGCTTTGTTGTATAGCTTTTTGTTTTTAGTGTTGTCATAGAAGATACAGGGGACGGGATTACTAGTATGCGCGGTTTTGGGAATTCCGCCACGCTGCAAAAGCTCTTCGGCATTACCATGATCAGCGGTAATAATCATGATGCCGCCCAGTTCATCAACCTTTTTCGCTAGGCGAGCTAGCTGAATATCGATCGCTTCCATAGCAACAATGGTTGGCTCCAATTCTGCAAAATGCCCAACCATATCACCGCTAGGGTAATTAATACGGATGAACTTGAATTTGTCCATAGCTGCCAAGGTAGCATCAGTTATTTCGGCAGATTTCATCCAGGGTCGGGTATTGAATGGCTGCGTGTCGGAAACAATTTCCAGATGACTTTCTAATGGCGCCTTTTTATAGCTATTACCGTTAAAATAGTATGTGATGTGGCCAAATTTGACTGTTTCTGAAACCGCAAGCTGAGAGACTTTGTGTTGGCCTAAATATACGTTTAAGGGCGTCTCAATTTTAATTGGTGGCACAAGAATGTTCTTAGGAATATGATGATCACTATCATATTCTGTAAGAGCAGCGAAGTAGATCTTAGGTAGCCAATTTTTGCCAGTAGTTTTCTGGAGTTTGGCTTTTGGCGTGTTTAAAGAGCGGTCAAATTTATCAAATGCTTCCTTAGTAAAGGCTGTAGCGATTTCGACCGCGCGATCGGCACGAAAATCATAATAAATGAAGGCGTCGCCATCCTCGACACGACCAATAGCTTCAGCTCCTCGAGAGGATTGAGCGCGAGAGTTTTTTGCCTTAACGGCACGTGAAGCTAAGGCCGAGCGCGAAGCGGCATTTTCGACGATTACAAATTGTGGGATATATTGATCTTGCAACTGAGGGTTTTGGCGACGAAAAGTAGCAATAGCCTCACTGGCACTTTTGAATTCGTACGGAGCTTTACCATGCACCATAGCATCCCAGCCGCGTTTGACCATATTCCAATCATTTTCGTAACGATCCGCCGTAGCAACCATGCGACCACCGCCAGAAGCAATTCTAAAATCTGCATCGGAGAATTTACTGCAAAACTTTTCTAGCCGCTCGATGTATTTTGGCTCAGACTGCGGAGCAACATCTCGTCCATCAAAGATAGCATGCACTCGAATTTTTCTAACACCTTCATCATAAGCTCGCTGGATCATTCTTTCCAGATGACGAATATCACTGTGTACACCACCGTCTGAAAAAATGCCAGCAAAATGCAAAGTTGGTTCCCTATCGGTTGAATTTGCTTTAAGGTATTTGATAGCATTACGCCACGCTTTTGAATCCCAGATCATACCATTCTGGAAGGCGGCTTCGATTCCGGAAATTCCTTGCTTAATAATTTGCCCAGATCCAAGGGCATTATGCCCGACTTCGGAGTTACCCATTTGTCCAGGCATAATCCCCACGGCTTCACCAGAGGCCTTCAGAGGAATGTTGAGATAGTTAGCTAAGGCGTAATCGAGAAATTCGGTATGCGCTTGATGAACGGCATTGCCGCTACGTTGCAAGGAGAGCCCGACCCCATCCATTACGACCAGTAGGACTGGACCATCGTAGTGAAGCTTTGGCATAAGTTATGGTCTCGGAACTTGCTGGGTGATACAGTGGATATTGCCGCCACCAAGCAAGATCTCGCGAGCGTAGATTGGCTCAATTACTTTATCTGGGAACAGCTGTTGTAGCGTGTCTATGGCAGCTTGGTCATGTGGATCATCAAAGATAGGCAAGATGATAGCGCCGTTACAGTTATAGTAGTTGACGTAGCTAGCTGGCAAACGATCTCCTTCATTACGGGGGAAAGTTCCTTCTACCACGTCTACACCGGTCGACTCTTCGGCAGTAATAGTAATTGGGTTCGGCACATGAATTTTTACTACTTCAAGTGTACGACCTTTCGCATCGGTAACACTATTCAGATAATCTAAGGCGGCTTTTGAACGTTCGTGTTGAGGGTCCTGTTCGTTGTCTTCCCAAGCTAGAACGACTTTGCCCGGAGCAACAAATTGACAAATGTTGTCGACATGGCCGTTTGTATCTTCGTCCATATAAATGCCTTTGGGAATCCAGAGAACTTTTTCAGCACCGAGATATTCTTTGAGCTTCTCTTCAATTTGTTCTTTAGTAAGCTCTGGGTTGCGTCCTGGGTCCAATAAGCATTCTTCGGTAGTGAGAATAGTTCCTTCGCCATCTGAGTGGATCGAACCACCTTCCAGCACAAAATCGCTAAGGCGATAGCGGTCAATATTCTCAATGGCGCACATTTTAGCTGCAACGAAGTCATCTTGATCCCATGGGAAATAAAGCCCATTCACTAGACCACCCCACGCGTTAAACTTCCAGTCGACTGCGCGCATGTTGCCTTTACCATTAATAATGCAGGTTGCGCCACAATCACGGATCCAGGAATCATCATTACTGATTTCGGCAACCTGGATGTTCGGCATGTTCATCTCTAGAACGTGTGGGTACTGGCTTTTATTGACGCCCAAGATTACCGGCTCATATTTGGCGATAGTTTGGGCCACAGTCTTGAAGACTTCTTGAGCAGGTTTGGCACCGCCTCGCCAGTTGTCTTCACGCTCAGGCCAGAGCATATAAGTGCATCGATGCTCCGCGAGCTCTGACGGCATGTAGAAACCGTCTGCTTTAGGTGTACTATTTGTAATACGCATAATTTATCCTTTCGTAAGAATTAGCGTGTAGATTTTGCCCGGACACGTCTTTTGGTTGTTTTGGTGGTTTTGGTCTTGTCGGAATCACGGCGTCGGTTGACCATAATTTCACCGACAACAATGGCAAGACAGGCGCCAGCAATAAGTGGCCAGTTATAGTCGAACATCTCGAGATTAAACTCTGGGAAGAGAGTAAAGAAGAGAGCGATCAAGAGTAAGAGGAAGGGGACGAGCCCAAAGAGGGCGATCTTGATTTTGCCACCATTGATCCAGTAGCCATTTTTAACGGCGGGGCCACGCTTGTGAAGCTTGAGGAAAGCCATAAACATAGGTAGATAAGAGAGCAAGAGACAGACAAGACTGAGCGAGAAGAAGGTCCAGAAGAGGTTAGAAATTTCCGGCATCAATTCTGTTACAGCAATACCGGCTACTGCAATGATAAGAGCAACAATGCCGGTCCAGATGGAGACAACGTAGGGGACGCCGTTTTTGTTGCGTTTAGCCCAAGATTTTGGAAAAGTACCATCTTCCGCAGCGTAGGCGATAACGGAGTTTACGCCGAAGTTCCAGGAAGAAATATTTGCAATTAATGTGTAGATAAACATTCCGCCGACAACGATTATGATTGCTTTGATTGCGGCAGCTGAAAAACCGACAGTAGTAAGCAGGATTTGATAGCTATCAAGCAGGCCGGAATCAGTAGGGATCTCGTCGAGAGGAATGGCGACACCAATACCAAAGGAGGCGAGCAAATAGAAGACGGCGATCAAAATACCGCCAAGGATAACAGCTTTTGGAATTTCTTTCTTTGGGTTATCCATATCTTCGCTAAACGTAGAGACTACCTCAAAGCCCAACATATTGAAAATAATGAGCGCGACGAAGCCAAGCCCCGTAAAATCAAATTTACCATCTGCGCCAACCATAGGTAGAAGATCAGTCCAAGATTCGATTGGGTTTGCGCTACCTTGAGTGACAAGGACGTAAATACCGAGGGCACCAATACCGGCCATAAAGATAAACTTACAAATAGCGCCTAGGTTTGAAAGCCAGGCACTTTGAGAAATCCGGAGTACACCAAGAACAGAAACGAGCACGATATAGAAAACTTGGATAGCAAGGATTAGTGGCCAGGTCATTTCGACACCGAGCATTTGGAGCAAGTAGGTCGTAACAAGGTCAGCGAGCGAAGCAATCCAAAGTGGATAGTTCACCCAATAGAACCAAGCGACACGGCCGGCCCATTTCGGGCCGAAGGCTTTCTTCACCCATGTATACATACCACCTTCGGACGGATACTGAGTACCGAGCTCGGCAGAGATGAGGCCGTAAGGGACAAAGAAGCCGATCAGCATAATAATCCACCAAAGATATTGAGAATTACCGATCGCGGCGGTTGGCGCAACGGCATCTCCGACTAGGATAATACAGACCGTAGCAAGAACGGCACTGAATAGCCTAAACTTAGCTTTTTTCTTTTTTTCAGGCATTGTTTTCCTCCTTTTGCCTCTTAATTTCATCTAACGTTTCCTGAGCTACTTTGCCGAAATAGAGAACAAGGCCACGTTGAGCAGTAAGGCGATTTTCGGCTTGATCCCAAGCGATAGAATGCGGTCCATCAAGGACACTGTCGGTAACTTCTTCGCCGCGACTGGCTGGTAAGCAATGCATAAATTTAACATTTGGATTCCCCGTGGAGGCCAAAAGCTCGTCGCTGACCTGGAACTTAGGATAAAATTCGCGCATATAAACGTCTTTGGGGGCCTCTTTGTCATAAAGACCATACCAGACATCGGTATAAATAAAATCTGCGCCTTCCAGAACGGCTGGATTATCAGAGACATGAACACTGCCACCATAGCGCTGAGTATTGGCACGACCGATTTTGAGGAAATCATCTGAAAGCCACTTGGAGGGCGGTCCGTACTGTACGAAATCCATCCCCATCTTCGTAGTAATCATCATGAGGGACACACAAACTTGTGTGCAGTCACCCACAAAGACAACTTTGACTTTATCAAGAGGTTTGCCTTCAGGAAGGTGATCAAAGATTGTGATGATATCACCAAGCTCTTGAGTCGGATGATTGTAATCAGACATACCATTGATGACCGGGACGGTCGACGTAGCAGCAAGTTCTAAGACACTTTCGTGACGGTCGACACGAGCCATAATGAGGTCTACCATGCGTGAGAGAACCTTAGCAGTATCGCCAATTGTTTCGTGTGCACCAAGTTGGATTGCTCCTGGAGCAAGATTGAGCGCATGGCCACCAAGTTGCTCCATGGCAACCTCAAACGAAACCCGGGTGCGGGTTGATTTTTGCTCAAAAATCATGGCAAGATTTTTATGATACAGCGTCGCCAAAGTCCCGCCTTCTTTGATGAAACTGCGAACGGTCGTAGAGACCTTTACCATATCCAAAAGCTCAGACTGATCGAATTCAGAAGTATCGATAAAATCTTTCTTGGTTGGTACTTTATGATCTAGTTCATACGGGTTATACATAAGTTTATTATATCCCAGTTTGAATTAAGCGCAAGGGTAATGCTCGGTAAATCTCAGAAACGCTAGATACCGTCCACATGAGTTTCGTAAACGATACGTTCTTAACGTCGATATAGCACATTCCCTACTCCTCTGATATGCTATAATAGAAAGATGGGAATTCAGAGAAGTACCGAGATCGATCCTGAAGATGGCAAAGAGCGGCCACAGCGTATTATTGACACCGCGGTGAATGAGAACGATTTGGAAGAACAAGTGGATGAGGTGACTTTGCGACCTTTATCTTTTGCTGATTATATTGGACAGGAACGCTTAAAAAGCAGTTTGAAATTAGCAATTGAAGCCGTCAAAAAGCGCGACGACGGTACGACACTTGATCATGTATTGCTTTATGGCCCACCAGGGCTCGGAAAGACCACGATGGCCAATATTATCGCTCATGAGATTGGTGCAAATTTGAAAGTTACGAGTGGTCCAGCAATTGAACGAGCAGGCGATTTGGCATCGATTTTGACTAATTTGCAAGCTGGAGATGTATTGTTTATTGATGAGATTCATCGTTTACGACGTGCAGTAGAGGAGATTCTCTACTCTGCTATGGAAGATTATAAGCTTGATATTGTCATCGGTAAAGGCCCAGCCGCGCGATCGGTGCGGTTAGATTTACCGAAATTTACCGTCGTAGGCGCGACTACACAAACTGGTTCCTTAGCGGGTCCCCTTAGAGATCGTTTCGGCCTAATGCATCGTTTAGAGTATTATAAAATACCAGAGATTGAACGCATCATTACACGCACGGCAAAAATATTAGGGACGGATATTGCGCCGGAGGCGACAGCTTTGCTGGCGACGCGCTCGCGCTGGACTCCGAGAATTGCCAATCGTCTAACGAAGCGCGTGCGTGATTTTGCTGAAGTACATGGCGATGGGCATATTGATGCGAAGCTCGCAACAGAAGCTTTACGACTAATGGAAATCGACGAACTAGGTCTTGATCCGGCCGATCGCAACATGCTGCAGCTAATGCTAGAAAATTACGGCGATCGCCCAGTGGGGTTATCGACAATAGCGGCTTTGACTGGTGATGAAGAAGCTACAATTAAAGATTACTATGAACCGTATATGATGCGTTTAGGGTTAATTGAGCGAACGCCGCGCGGCCGTGCAGTGACAGAGAAAGCAAAAAAGCATTTAGCAAAATATTCTGCTAATTCATGATATAATAATTCCGTAAGAAGGAGTTATGAAATGGCAAAAGAGTTAGATCGAAATAGTAAGACATGGCGCAACCTCGAGGCAGCCTTTGCGGGCGAATCTCAGGCTGCGATGAAATACCAGTATTTTGCTTCCAAAGCCAAGAAAGATGGTTACGAGCAGATTGGCGCAATTTTTGAGGAAACCTCGCATAATGAGAAAGAGCATGCAAAAATTTGGTTTAAGTTTTTGAATGGTGGCGGAGTTCCTGGTACTAGCGAAAATCTCGCAGCCGCGGCTAAGGGCGAAAATTATGAATGGACTGACATGTACAATAATTTTGCCGAAGAAGCTCGTGAAGAAGGCTACGATGAGATTGCTGTAAAATTCGACCAAGTAGCTGGCATCGAAAAGGAACATGAGGCTCGCTATTTGAAGCTCAAGGATGACCTTGATGAAGATATCGTGTTTAAGAGTGATACAGTGACAGTTTGGAAATGTCGTAATTGTGGTTATATCCACACTGGCGATAGCGCTCCAGAAGTTTGCCCGGTTTGTGTACATCCGAGAGCTTTCTTTGAGATTCGTTGCATTAATTACTAGAATGTATCTAAAAAAATCCCCTTCGAAACGGAGGGGATTTTTGGTGAACTAGCTTGCGCTAGACATTGCCGTTATTGGGGCAACTATTAGCGCCGTCAGGATACTGGCTATACCAGCAGTTGTGAGTGATCCAGAAGTTTTTAATGAGGTCGCTATTGCCGCTCTGAGCCCCCAATTCAAGAGAGAATTGCGGATAGGGGAAGAAAAGATCGGCAGCATCCAGACGCGTCTCGACACGACGGTAGAGTTGGTTGGTGCGGCCAGTGGAATCGACGGAAATTTGTACACCTTTGAGCTCGATAGTGTTGCCGTTATGGTCAAAGAGTTTAATTGCAAAATCCGTGAATGGATCGCCATAGGGTAGAGAAACAATCAAGACGGCGTTCGCGGCTCTTTCAAAAAGACCTGGATCGGTATCGCTCTGTTTGATCTCTAGATCAGCGACGCAAGCGAATTCTGTGCCCGTCTGGCAGTTGACGCGAAATGGCGAGTTGGGTAGAGAAGTATTGCTAGTGTTGGCGTCACCCGCAGCAGCGATGGCAGATTTAGAGATGGCAGTCCTGTTGGTTGGATTGCCGTCGTTAGGTGCATCTTGACTAGGTAAGAGAAGCATCTGGCTATAAAGGTAACCTTGGCTGAGGTCATTATTCTCAGAATGAAAAGTATCTAAATCAATATTAGATCCGGCAGTAAGTAGCGTGAGAGAAACTGTTGGAGGCAAAGTCTTCTCGCTGTTGTTCTGCAGGGTACTATCGGTAGACAAACGGAATTCGTCTTTTTTAGTACCAACGTTGAGCTGCGAATACCAGCTGAATTGAATACGGGCGATGTCGCGAAGGTTGGTGCCTGAAGATCCATTAGGCTGCTTGAGGCTAAGCGGAATTACCTTGACGCGTGTGTCAGTAGTAAGAGTGCCTCGATAATCAGGAACCGTGTCAGTAACTAGAACACAAGTATAAGCTTGGTCCGAACTATTACCGCTATTATTTTGGCTAGTTTCCTGAATTTTGACTTCTTCACCAGCATCAACGTGATGCATTTTATCACCAAGTTTGAAACCGTTGCGATTGTCTAAGCAAAGATTTGCATTGCTTGCAGGATCTTTCGTAGTAAAAATATTGTATTGTTCGCAGGTACCACTGCTTGCGCCATTCTGATTAATGCACCGGTAATATTGGTTGACCATATATTTCGCGTCCTCAACTCCCGCCATCGCAGAGTCATAAGCTGATTGAAAGAGATCATCGTTGCTACTTTGTTCTGCTTCGGAGAGAATAATTCGAGCAAAGCTGAGAGTGATAATGCCAAAAAGAATAGTGGCAAAGATGACGACATAAAGAGAGGCTACACCCTTTTTCGTAGCTGAATGATTAACTAAACGTAAGTGCTTCATAATACTATCCTACTACATTCCTGCCGTACGTGCGGCAAAATTAAACTTATTAATCGCACAATAATTAAACTCCGAGCCGAGGTCAGAAAGACTGCTTGCAGTTTCTTCGTCAAGGCGGTTTTCGATATCACAGTATTCGCCAGCGCGCATAATGTTGACGTTTCCTCGCTTAGTAGCCAAAATAAAGGTGCCAGTCATAAAAGTGCGTAAAGTCACAACGTCTTGTGCGATTGGAAAAATAGTAAATTCGTAAAGTTCAAGGTCAGTGTCAAAGCTGTGAAGGAAGTTTTGTTCGAAGAATTGGTCTGCCAGCATCGTAATAACATTATCCGCTCCCGTCGAAAGTTTTGTAATGTCGATAATATTGGTTTTAGCTAAGCGGTCTTCAGTATAGTTCTCTTTACTAACGAGAGTCGAGCAAGTGCGATAAGTGGGATCGGAAAATCGTACCAGACGAAAATCTTCGAGAGTAGTAGTTTCGACCCGTCTCGTATCTGGATTGTAGTATTGGTAGCGAATTGCAAGCTTGGCCTCAGGATCACGGTCGATATATTTAGTGTTCCAAACGTAGGAATATTTGCCGGTACAAAAGACGCCACCGGTCTGGATAGTGGTATTCCATTCGTCATTGGCTGTGGAGCCCGGAATTTTGTTGGTGGCGGTCCGTTCCTGGAATACAAAACGGTAGGCATTGTTATCGATACAGCTTTGAATATCGTTAACATTGGAAAGGTGTCGGTTACAAAGACTAGTGGTGTCGACGGACGGAGCACTATTAATTGCAGAAGTAAATTCATCGACAAGGCTGCGGCCAACGTTATTGACGGCTTTGAGAGTGAGTCCTTTTTGATAAATCGTAATAATGTTGGTAGTAATAATAGCAATCGAAATCATGAGCATGCTGATAAATGCCATCGCAATACTAATTTCGATGAGTGTGAAGCCAGATTTAGCAGTTTGGGTGGAAATAGGAGCTTTCATAATTATTTTGCCTCCGGGTTAGCTAAACGAATGACCGTATCCAGAGCGCTTGGGTTGGCCGAACCGGAGCCATACCAGCAAGTTTCGATATAAAAATCATAATATTCGGGCTGATCGTTTTTTGCTTTCGAATCACTAGCTACGGCAATGTTCCAGATTCCTTCAACGCGTTGGACATAATTATAGCTTGCGGTACCAAGACTACTGAGTGCTCCGGGGTTATCCAGACTGGCGTCGTTGTTGCGAGGGTTGTTTGTATAGATCAGGCGAGCGTTGTATGGGGCCTCAAAGAACCGTTTAGGATTAGCCAACGTACCAGCTGCAGTGGCTGGAATGTAGGCACTGGTGCTATTACTATTATAAGAACTCAGTGCGCGCGGATTGATAATGAAAGCATGTGTGTCGACAAGAAGTTTATTCTGTTCGTCGGGATCATATATATCTTGGCAGCGGCTAACAGGATATTCAAAAAGTTGGCTAGCGGTAATTGCGCGCTGGGTAATTAATTTCCAGAGCGATTCAAATTGTTGACACTTTTCTCCGGAGGCAAGGTTGGGGTCATCACAAGAACGTAAATTCAGTTCCGACATATACGAACTTTGGATGAAGCGCAGAGCTTCGGCCTGGGTGTTTAGTTCGTTGCGGGCGGTGACGAGCTCGAGCGAACGTTCGGCAGAAGCGACACCGGCATTCATCATAGCAATGGAAATAACTGCAACGAGCGAAAAAATCGCGATTGCAAACATTACTTCGATCAAGGTATCACCACGTTTAGTTTTACTTTTTAACGACGACATTTGTTCTCCTCGCTATCAGCATCAATGATATTTACTGCTGAGCTATTACGTCCATCCGCTAGGAGCTTGACTTCGCGAATAATGCCACTGCCGTAGGAGTTAACACAAAAACCGATTTCGTCGAGATTATAAGTCTGTGCTTTATCAGGGTCACGGGTATTTTGTAAATCATCGCTGAAGTGAATGGCGGCATTTTGATTATCAGGCTTGCAATCATTGGCTAGATCGTATGTTAGTTCTTTGCTATACATGGTATGTACGGTGCCAGAAGTTGGTGCACGCGCAATAACGATAGTTCCCTCAAAGGGCGGGAAGCCCGATTCCGGTTTGGTCAGCCAAGCTTCCCAAAGCATATTGTAATAGGTATAGCTAGTATGGTAGCGGTCATCATCGACCTGAAAAGCGGGATTACCACAATACAACGTAGCATTGACGGCTTGAAGCTCCGTGAGGAAGTTACCATTAATATTTTCTGGAACATGTGCATTGCCAACGAGAGTAGCACTCTGGATGCGGCTGACTTTACCGTCTTGACCAGGCTGGAAAACGAGAACTTGGCCAAGGACAGCGCGATCAGAATTACCTTGTCCGAGTGACTCAGGGCTAATCACTTCGGCATAAACCGTCCGTAAATGCTCGGCAAAAGAGCGTAAAGAATCATTATAACGCTGACGCTCGATACCGATATGGGTGCCACCTAGCACGCCGATAAGAAGCAGGCCGGCAATACCCAGGAAGAGCATAACTTCGATGAGCGTGAAGCCTGATTTTTGAGCAGAAGATGCGGATAAACGTTGTTTTTTGGCCATTGTCTAATACCTCGGTGGAAGCTCACGAGAATAAGCTTCGCTATAGCTAGAACCGTAACGACCAGCTTGAGCATAAGACCAGAGATAAACTTCGGCGCTAAGGTTGAAGACTTCCGCAGGAGTATAGCGCTGTCTGTCAGACCCGCTTGCTTGTTGCCCATCACTGACCATGGGATCTGCGCCACCGGTACGATTCAATGCGATGCTACCGACCATAACAGGACCGTTGAAAGTAAGTTGGCTATCGCATAGGCCCCATCCGGTGTGAGTAGTTTTTGTGTCTGTACCGCCAGGATTGCCTTTCGAAGCGACATAGCCGCTGCAGGTATCAAGCTTGCCACTCGGTGCGATAATCCAAGCATCTATCCGCGTAACTTTAGGATCCACGTTTACGTTGCCGTCGACGATAAGGACGACTTGGGGAATTTCGTAAATGTTGCTGTAGTTTTTTGGCAAGATGATGTCATTCGTGATGGCAAGATCTCCTCCGACGTAAATAATCTTGGTGCCGGAAATATTACTGGTGTTAAGATTGTTCAAATCGCCGACTGGAGTATTAGCTTTTAAGGTTAGATATTGCACGAGTCGCGTATAGAAAGCACTGTTACCGCCCACCTGAGACTGACCGTTCGTAGAACCAACGTTAGAAATAGTTAGAGGTTTTGAATTTTTACCAACGGACAACTGTTGCCGAGAAAATCCTCGGCTAAGTACTGCGCCCGAAGTAAAGCCTGTGATATCTTTGCCAACGATCGCGAGATTTTCTGCCCAAGAGCCGAAGGCCGTAAGATCACCGCTAGCCTCTTGTCCGAAGAGTGGAATGCCTGTATGCCGTGATGCTAAGGATGTAGTAACATTACCGGAAGCAAATAGGCTACTATTCCAGAAAGCTATGGTAGGTTTTTTGGCAATGGTACGACAAGCGGAGTCGTAGATGTTCCAATAGGTTCTACCTGTTTGCCAACTGGATGACTGGCTTGGATCACCTGTGATACGGAACCAGAATTGATATTTAATGCCATAAGAATTGCAGTACTTATGCCCGACCAAATTTGGAACAGCCATGCTTATCTCTGCACTTTTGTTGAAATTTTGCTTTGCTGTCTCGCTTGCATTCCAGGTACCCGAGTGTTCGCTAAAGGTTGAACATTGTTCCCAGCCTCTGAAATAGCTACAAGGTGAGCTCGTGTTATAATGATTGACCGGTTCTTGTTCGTCTGCTACGGTACCGTCTACTATACCGTCTGAAGGTCTGTCAGACGACACAAGATATTTAATTGCTTCGTATGCCATGATACGGCGAGTTGGGTGGCTAGTAGCATTGATTGTCCACCCCATCTTCGTAGTTTCGCCTGCATACATCGGATCGCTGCTTGGTACGCCTGCGCCTTTTGACCATGGTGATTCAGGGGCTTTTTCTTGTATCGGTTCCTCCGGACGAGTAATGATAACACAAGCTGAAGAAGCTCCATTGCCGCTAGAGCCACTATATTCATGCCAATATCGAGTTGCTTCTCCCACACATTCGCTTGGACGACCGTTTTTATCACAACTGTACGTATATTGAAATGGCTCACTTTCAAGGCTATATTGTGTATATTTTGGCTTATAAGCTATCTCTCGACATTGTTTTATGACATCACCTCGATTGAGTTTGACTTTAAAAGTAACTGGTGTGCTGCTGGCTGAACTGTTGTCACAACCGGCAGTGAGGGTTAGTGAACCCTTACTAGCGCCATTCTCATCTTTGATGTTACCGGTTGATGTTGTTTTCCCCTTGCAACCATTGTATTCATCCGGATCGTTTACTGCTGGTGGCGTAAGAGAAATTTGGTAATCCATCTCATGCCAAAAGGTAAGCTCTACGGTATCCTCATCAGTACTAAATTCATACACGACATCACCATCCCAATCTGAAGTATATGTACCACCACGGGTACTTGCATCCCCAGTCACTTTTACCGTGGAGCGAGATTTGACTTCGCCGTCGCCACTGCCTGTTACTGGCGGCTTCGGTACGTCTGGCGGTGTGCCCCAATCGTCATTCCAACAGAATACACTAGTGTTCTCCCATGCTGGAAGATTGCCTAGGTGTTGTGCAGCAATGTCATAGGCAGGCTTTACCTCGCCAAACATATCAAGACCAACGTTAGACAGATAGCGCGTGGGGGGGAATTGGCCGAATAGCTGGTTAACTGTGACCTCTACGGTTTGCCCCTGCCCCAGATTAAGTGTATGTCCACTATATTGCCAGCTATTGTTAACGTCGTATACGGCTAACGCTAACCGATAATAATCGGTGGCACCAATGGCCTTACAACTCGATTGCGCTCTAGCAATCTCCGAAACTGCCTTAGGATGGGCGTCTTGCGTCCATGTTGATAACGGATTAGAATCGACACTGTACTTATCCCAATAGGCACCGAAACAAGTGTCTGACCAGTTGGTGGGCATTTTTCCGCCGCCAGCCTGCAAGATTTTATTTCTTAGCTCTGGATTAGTTTCAGCCTTTGGGCTAATACAGTTACCATAGTCTGCTACTTCGCCATCGCCCCAAGAATCACCATAAGCCAATTGCCGGTTCATACCTATAACGGCGCTCATAATAATAACAGCTAAGATGACCAATGCAATAATAGTACTGTTTTTTGATGTTCTTCTACTTAGCTTAATCATTGGAGAGCTCCTCTGCATATCGCTGTGCTAATAGATCGTATAGAATTGCCGAGCATTCTTCTTCTTTGCTTTTATCGTTCACTCCGTGATATGCTTTTTGTAGATAACTGTAGTAAGTAATTTTATCGTTCAAAGATAATTGTTCTACATCTAAATTATCTCCTGTTGCTATAGTCTGCTCATTATAATTATTCATTGCGTAGAATCCCATTTGCGCAATTTTAATTGCTGAAGCATTTTCTTTTCCGGCTTCGGTATCTAGAGTAGCGTTGACAGCATCTTCGACAGCTTCGAGGCTTTCGCCGCGGTTGTTATAGAAATTTTGCAATTTATCACGATAATCAATAATATCATCGGTAGTGCCGCCAGAAATCGTAGGGATATCTGGATCTGGAGTAGGTTCTGGGTTCGCGGAATTGATCCAAGTAATAATTCCCCAGATTAAGAGTCCGATCAAAACGAGGCTGATGATAATGATGGTAGGGATTAAAATTTTTTTGCGTAAGGCGGCATTTTTTTGTTTACGTTCAGCATCTTTTTTGTTTTGCTCTTCAAAAGGATTACCCTGATTAGCTCGCCACTGATCGATGTTGGCTGAGCTAAACTTTACCTCCGTTTTGGGTTTGCTCAGGTTGATCTGCGCAGGTCGCGGAATAGGTTGGTTGGATTGATTAGGCTTATCACCCGAGCTAGGAACTTTATTCTCCAGCGAATTACTCATGGTTATATTTTAGCATGAGTAAGATAGTTTTGGAAGAAAATGCGGAATAAAAAGGCTGTGCTTTAATTCCTACCACCTCTATGCTACAGTGCTAAACATGAAACGAGGGAAAATTATCCCAAACGGAGTGTCAATCCAAAAACATGAATACGACACAGTACTGTTTTTGACTGAACTAGGTTATGATGTAGAGTTAGTGCCGAAAAGTAATAAGCCTGGAGAGCACACTCCTGATATTCGACTGGGATCAACATTTTGGGAGATGAAAGCGCCGAAGGGAGAGGGGAAGTGGCTAATTAAGAAAACTATGCAGAGAGCCTCACATCAAGCTGAGAATATTATTATTGATTTAAGGAGGATAAAACTGCACCAGAATAGATGCTTATCAGAAATAAAACGGCATTTTGTTTTGTCCAAACGTATTAAACGGGTAAAAATTATTACAAAAGTTGCTAAAATTATTGACCTAGAGAAGTAGTCAAGGTATAATCATAATTACTGAGGGTAGGACCGGGATTGGAATGTTCCGGACACCGCCCTCTTTTTTGTTATCTATAGACCAAAGAGAAATGCCATCCATTGCTCGAAATTGCTGAGGGTTTCGGTGGTGATAACGGTGTCGTTATTGGCAAGAGCGGCATATTTAGTTTTGGCCGCTTCGGAGTTTGCAGGTAAGTAAATCATCGTCTCACCAGGCAACATCTTACCTTGGTATTTACGAGCGGCGAGCTCCTGATATTCGGTCGAGAGATAATATTCGTTTTCTAGTTCGAGAGTTTCGACCTCGAGCTCAAGTAGGGCTTTTTCGCGCTGACGACTCATAAGTTCTTGGGCAAGGGACCAGTTGCGCGACATAGAAGAAATTGATCCCCATGTCCAAGCCAGACAAAAAACTGCGGCAACGATCAATATAACGTTGTCGAAAGCAAAAAGATCGTGCTTCAGCCAATACTGCGCCTTGCGAAGCTTCGTCTTCAACTCGGTCATGGTTTGATTATAACATAGCCATGGTATAATTAGGAGTATGGGGGCGTAGCGGATTTTCTACGAAAATCCCTACCTACCTATCCTCAGAAGAAAGCCAAAGCAAGCTTTGTTTTCTTCATTCGGATGGGGGCGTAGCTCAGGGGTTAGAGCAGGCGGCTCATAACCGCTTGGTCG
>CAZFGY010000004.1:0-32015 GCA_964518465.1 uncultured Candidatus Saccharibacteria bacterium
CTTACCCAGGAAATTGGCCTCGACCCTAGCAGAATTTACGTCACCTGTTTTATTGGTAACGACAAATATGGCATCCCGAAGGATACCGAAGCTGCTGAGATTTGGCAATCCGTCTTTGCAAAAGCCGGCGTCGAAGCCAAAATTGCCGAAATCGGCTCCGCTGCAAACGGCGACAAACGGGGAATTAAACCTGGCGAACGCATTTTCTTCTACGACGACAAGGAAAACTGGTGGAGTCGCGGCGGCGGCATCGAAACCACCCCGCTTGGCGATCCTTGCGGTCCCGATTCCGAAGTTTTTTACGATTTCGGCGAAGACAAACAGGATGTCGAGAAATACGGTAAATCTCACCCTGCCTCCGACGGCGCACGCTTCATGGAAATCGGCAACCAAGTTTTCATGCAGTACAAACGCAAAACTGACGGCACCTTCGAAGAGCTCGAACACAAAAACGTCGATTTCGGCGGCGGTCTCGAACGTCTTGCTGCAGCTGCCATGGATAGCTTTGACGTTTTCAAAATCTCTCTTATGGCCCCTATCATTGAGAAACTCGAGCAAATGTCGCACAAAAAGTATGACAATAACACTGACGAAATGCGCATCATTGCCGATCACCTCCGCGGTGCCTATTTGCTAGCCGCTCAAGGCCTCACCCCTAGCAACAAAGCTCAAGGTTATGCCTTGCGCCGTCTCGTCCGCCGCGCCGTCCTCCGCGCACTCGACCTCGGCATTGGCCAGGAATTTTTGGCCGAGATTTTGCCCATCATTGCCGAAAACTACGCCGAACTTTCTGACGATATTTTGCCCAATCGCGCCCACGTTTTGGAAATTTTGACCAAGGAAGAAAACGCCTTCCGCAAAACCCTTAATAAGGGCCTGAAAGAGCTATACCGGATGGCGACCACTAGCACCATTTCTTCTCGAGGGGGTGCGGAGCTTACGAGCGAGCATGCAGTGCGCGAGTCCCGTAACGACGGGAACGAGCGACGCGTCCCTCGGGAAGATGAGGGTGCTAGTGGTATGCTAACTGGGTATGATCTTTTCAAGCTCCAAGACACTTATGGATTCCCGCTCGAACTTTCCGTCGAAGAAGCCTATAAGCTTGGCCTGAAACTCTCCGATCATTATCAAGACGAATTTGAGAAAGCCCTCAACGCTCAGCGCGAACGCAGCAAAACCGCCTCGAAAGGCATGTTCAAGGGTGGCCTCTCCGACACTAGCGACCAAACCGTGAAGTACCATACCGCTTGCCACCTCCTCCTCGCTGCCCTGCAGCAAGAAATCGACCCCAGCATCAACCAAAAAGGCAGCAATCTCACTCCCGAGCGTCTGCGTTTTGACTTCAATGTCGATCATAAACTCACGCCCGAAGAATTGCAAAAAGTCGAAGATAAGGTCAACGAATGGATTGCCGCTGATCTGCCGGTAGTTTTTGCTGAATACGACAAAGATTATGCTTTCGATGTTCTGCACGCTCACGGTAGCTTCCGCGACCGCTATCCCGACCGCGTGACAGTATATACTGTTGGCGATATTTCCTGCGAGATTTGCGGTGGTCCTCATGTCACTCACACCGGCGCACTTGGCCATTTCAAAATCACTAAGGAAGAATCTAGTAGTGCTGGCGTTCGCCGGATCAAAGCCATTCTGGAATAAACTCGCCCAAAATCTATTGACTTTTACATCTACCTGTGCTATAATAGAAGTATAGGGCATCGGAAAAGTCCGAAGCTCAGGTTTTGCTTTCCAAAACCTCTTATGCTAAAATCATATACAATGAGTAGTCGCGCCAAAAGTCGTCAAATTCTTGCTATGCTGGCCTTTTTCAGTATCTCGATTGGCTTGTGGGAAAATTTCCGCCAACTTTGGTTGCAAGACAACGGTTTCTCTGCTACCGACGTGAGCAATATTACGAGTATCGGCATGTTGGTCAGTGTCATCGGCGTACTTTTCGTCGGGCGTTTTATCAAAATGTCGCAGCTGAAGAATTTCATTGCCATTACGCTCGTGGCTCGTTTCCTCAATCTGGCCGCACTTTTTTGTGTCAACGGTTCCGATAATCGTTTCCTGATTGATCTCGCCGTGGTGATTGATTCTGTCACCGGCTACCTTATTATCACGAGCGTCTACCCACTTCTCACCACCATCAAGAAAAGCAATTCTACTTACAGCAAACGCAAGCTAGTCGAATATCTTTTCCGCGATGTCGGTATTTTGGTCGGCGGCATCGTTATCGGTCATTCGCTGGGCCCGATTTTATTCGATTACAACGGCTGCCTCTTACTAGCGATTCTCTTTCTCTTTATTGCCATCGCCATCATGTATCGGTTCGATTTTCAGCTCACCGAGCGGGCTCCTGCACGCAAATTTTCCGCCCTCAAATACATTATTCACAGCAAAATCCAACGCGTCTATATGCTTTACGCTTTTCTCGCCGGTGCTTCTTTTACCGCCGCTATCGGTCTCAAAATGCTTATGCTAACGGACTTTTTCGATCTCACTGCTAGCATGGCTACGAACTATCTCCTCGTCGTCGGACTTCTGGCCGATTTGATCGGCATCCTCGCCCTCAAATATTTCACGCCGCAAAACGATTATATTACTATCAGCCTCAAATTCGGCATTCGCTTGATTATCTTCGCGATTGCCTTTTTCTCCAACAGCCTCTTCCTCTCGTTTATCGCTTTGACTTGGGTTCTGCTTAGCTCCACAGCCTACGAAAACATCAGCGATGGCTATTACATCAACGCCGTCGACAACCGTCACCAACTTAAATATCATACCTTGAAGTACGTCGTCACTTATTCTGGTGACGCGGTCGGTATGTTCCTCTGCGGCCAGATGTATAATCTAGGTGCAGCCTATATCTTTGGTCTCTCCGCGGCGATTTTGATCGTTCAGATCGTCATCGCGTATTATTTGATCTATATTCGGCAGAAAGCCAGTCGCCCGTAAGGGTATATGCTATAATGAAATAATGGATTCTATTTTGCAGGGTCTCAACTCACCACAGAAAGAGGCCGTCCAGACTCTCACGGGCCCTGTTCTAGTCTTAGCTGGCGCTGGATCCGGCAAGACCAAGGTTTTGACTCATCGCATTGCTAATCTCATCGCTCACGGCGTTCGCCCGAACGAAATTCTCGCCGTTACTTTTACCAACAAAGCCGCTAAAGAAATGCGCGACCGCCTCTGGGGGCTATTGAATGTTCGGCGTGATGGGGCCTTCCGAACGCTTGCGAGACCATCCGGAGGCTCGGCCGTTATCCCCCTTGGGACGGATACGGACGAAGTCCGGGAAAAGCGCGACAACCCTGCAACGGCAGGCGTTGTCGACGCGGGTCAAGTAAGCGATCTGGAAGGCGCCCCGCGCAACTTCATGCCCTATATGGGCACTTTCCACGGTATTTGTGTCCGCATTCTTCACATCGAGCATCTCGCAGCCGGTGTGGACCAAAATTTTACGATTTATGATTCTGAAGATCAGCTTACTTTGATTCGCCGTATTATGCGCAATATGAAAATCGCTGGCGACAAATCCCTCACGCCCAAGACCGCTCACAGCATGATTAGTCATTACAAAAATCTTGGCGAGAAGCCCTCTGATATCCGTCGCGAAGCCATCTATCCTAATCAAAAACGCGTCGCAGACATCTTCGAACAGTACGAGCAAGAAAAAACTGCCGCCTCGGCCCTTGATTTTGACGATCTTTTGACTAAGACCGCTGAGCTTTTCGAACGAAACGCCGAAGTCCGCGCCAAGTGGCAAAAACGGTTTAAACATATCCTGATCGATGAATATCAGGACACGAATGCTGTCCAGTACAAATTGATTAAGTATCTGGTCAACCCTGAGCGCAATATTTGTGTGGTCGGCGACGATTGGCAGTCAATCTATTCTTGGCGCGGCGCCGATTTTACCAACATTCTCCATTTTGAACGCGATTTTCCCGGCGCCAAGGTCATCAAACTCGAGCAAAATTATCGCAGTACCGGCAATATTTTGGCCGCTTCACAAAAAATCATCAATGAAAACAAGACCCGCACCGATAAAACACTCTTTACCGAAGCTGGTGATGGAGATCCTGTCACCATCGAAGGCTTAGCCGATGAAAACGCCGAAGCCAGCTATGTTGCAAGGCAAATTATTAAACTTAAAACCGCCCAGCCTAGCCGAGACTTTAGCGATTTTGCCATATTGTATCGCACCAACGCGCAGTCCTACGCTTTTGAGAAGGCCTTCATGTCCGCGCGCATCCCCTACAAAATTATCGGCGGCGTGCGTTTCTACGATCGCAAAGAAGTTAAGGATGTGTTAGCTATTTTGCGCCTGATCGTCAACCCGCAAGACCGCGTGAGTTTTGAGCGGATTGCAAAGAATGTCCTTTCCGGCGTTGGCGCCGCCAGTCTCGAGAAGATTTTTGCCTATCTTGACGCTCATCCTGCAGAAAATCTAGCCAGCCTGGATACTTTATCGCCCGACCTCAAACTTTCGCCTCGCGTCCGCAACGCTATTGCCAGAGTGACGAATTTTCTTAAGCTGATGCGGGATGCTCCTGCATCAACTAGCGAAGGTGAACCGCACTCTGTCACGACCATTCCTGCCGCCGAGATTATCGAGCGCATTGTCAAACAATTCGATTTTACGGCTTTGTTGCATAGTGATACACCTGACGGGGAAGAACGCATTGGCAACCTCGAAGTGCTCGCCTCAAACGCCAGCGTCTATGATAGTCTCGAAGAGTTCTTGGCCGACGCTGCTTTGCTTAGCTCTGCAGACGAATCCGCTGGGCATAATACCGTCTCACTGATGACCCTCCATGCCGCGAAAGGCCTCGAATTTCCGGTGGTTTTCATGGTGGGCCTCGAAGATGGACTCTTTCCGAGTAGTCGTGCTGACAATTCCGAAGACGAACTCGAAGAGGAACGTCGCCTCGCTTATGTCGGCATGACTCGTGCTATGCAGAATCTTTTCCTAACTTTCGCTGGCTCACGCTATGCCTTCGGCGGTCGCACTTACAATATGCCTTCACGTTTTCTCTTGGAAATTGGTTACAATCCTTATGCTACAGGCGCCTTTGGTGAATCAGGAGCTTTTACTAGCGGCGCTGGCAGCCTTGGCATCTTAGGCGGCGACCCAGACGGCGAATTCAGCGATTTCGAAGGTGACTCCGACATTGACCCATTCCCCGAAGATTTGCCCGTCTACGAAGGCTAATAACTGCGATTTCTCATTCTTACTGCAAACCGAGATTCCTTAATTTTTTATTCTCTTTTCCATAGATCAGCCTAGCAAGAGGCAACGGAGGGGAAAGCCATTAAAGCGATTACTGACGTAAGAAGGATAAACATAGTCGGGACTAAAGACGAAATGCTGAGTGAGAATCTTAGAATATACAACAAATGACCAATAATCTGCATAAGCACCAATACCCCGAAGCCGTTGGAAGCTAGACCATGGATCGATATATCCGGCGCGGAGGAAGTAAAGCAGACAAGCGGGATAGTAACTCTCATACCCATAGCCTAAGTAGAGACTAGGCAACGGAGAGTGGAGGGCCAGAAACGACCATTTTTAATTTTGTATAGCGAAATCCTGACATTCTCTAAACGTGCGTCGAGTGCATAGGACGCAGATTCCCAGCTTGATCTAGACCATAGGTATGACCGTACTCCTCCCCATATATATCCCTCATCTGAGGTTTGCAGTGTGATTAGATGTCCGCTGCGGACGACGTTTTGCGCGCGCCGGAGCGGTTGGTCCTGATGTTCGCTTCCAGCAACTCCGAGATCTTGGACACTATGCAGACCTTTGGTCATCTATCGTAGGTTCGTTAGATTCTGCTCAATCCATTATTCTTAGCCTCTATGAGATTGTCTCCTCCAACCCTAACCAGCGTTTCTACGCTTTCCCCCTCCGTTGCCTTATGCTACTAGGATAGGAAGAATGTTTCGTCCGCAGCGGTTACCTCAATGAGATACTTGGCTTGATGCGATATAGTGGTGAGCGTGGATATGTTTGGTCAAGAGCTAATAGGGGTAATATTGTAGCTTACCATTATTTCTCGGCAGCTTACTCTAGACCTAATATGATAGAAATTGAGACTGTGAAGTCCCATGGCTTCTCCCTCCGTTGCCTAGTCTCTACTTAGGCTATGGGTATGAGAAAATGCACAGGTCACCCTTTTTTCCATAGATCAGCCTAGCAAGAGGCAACGGAGGGGAGCCGTATAAGCGAGGGTTAGTACTGGATGGGCCAACAATCGACTGATTAATCATAAAATGTCGAGCACTAGTATAAGAACTAACTATTTGTGCCCAGAAGAACGCATAGCGTCCGCTATAACGTGCATGTTGTGCGGTAATGTTAGGATCTATGTCGCCGGCGCGGAGGAATTATGTGTCTTGTCCATCATTCTTCCTATCCTAGTAGCATAAGGCAACGGAGGGGGAAACCGTAGGAATGTTCAAGTTCAATATACTCTGATTTGTAGTTTGTGATATATGAGATATAAGACTTTCTAAGTCCGTGGATAACACTAGACCATAAGTAGCCACCTGTAACAGTATTACATAATGATTGCCTGACATACCATGAATCAACTTCACCGGCGCGTGCAAAGTCATACCTATAGCCTAAGTAGAGACTAGGCAACGGAGGGAGAAGCCATAGTAACGCCTATTTAGTGCCCATATGACCTTGGTAGGATGAAAATAAAAATAGTAGGCATCATAAATTTCTCCTGCTGCTCTAGATCTATAATCACCATTTTGGCCAAGCAGTTGCACTATACCCTCAACAATTCGTAAATGTCCGCTGCGGACGAACTTCCTCCGCGCCGGATTCATCAACCCTTCGGTAAGTGCCCAGAAAAATGGGCATCTCGATGTGGCCGCCTATTTTTGGTCTTCAATAATTTATTCGCGTATATACGCCCAGGACCTTCACTTCGATCCAGACAACATTGCCGTTTCCCGCCTCCACCAGCGTTTATTCGGCTTCCCCCTCCGTTGCCTCTTGCTAGGCTGATCTATGGAAAAGAGAGAAGAAAGCGACGCTAAATTGACTTCTTTCTCTATTTTTACTATAATGATTAAGGAATGATGAAATTAGACTTTCGCATTCGAGATTTTTGGACCGTAGCACTTCTGATGCTTTTTGGCGTGTTTTTGTCGACTCTATTTTTCTGGAAACCGAATACAGCCTACGCTGAAGACGAATTAATCGAGCGCTCAGCTGATTCTAGCGAACACTTTGTCACAATTCATGATAATGGCACCTCCCGAGTCGTCAAAACTGGTACAGTGACCGTTGGCGAAGTCCTCGAACGTTCCGAAGTCACGCTTGCCGAAACCGATCTTGTCGAGCCTTCTCTGGACACACTAGTTACTGCCGATTACAATATCAACGTTTATCGTGCTCGTCCTGCCATCGTCATTGACGGCATTCATCGCCGCTACACCATGACTGCCAGCCACGATCCCAAGCAAATCGCCATCGAAGCGGGCTTTACGGTCTATGACGGCGATATTATTACTGCCGAATTCAACACTAATTTCTTGGAAACCGGCGCCGCCTCAGTTTACCAAATCGAACGTAATGGCGGTCGCACCCTGACTGTCGAAGAATCCATCCCCTATCCGACCGAAACCCGTTACGATTATAATCGTCCTCGTGGTGAGCGCTTGCTAGAAAGGGCTGGCGAAGACGGTCGTCGTACCAGTGTTTACGAAGTTAAATTCGAGCATAATGAAGAAGTTTCTCGCGAGTTAATCTCCGAAGAAGTCGTAGTCGAACCGCTCCCAGAAATCGTTATTATTGGTGCCAAAGTTTCCGTTCCGCCAGAGCGCGAAGCTTGTGCCAACTGGGCGCGCGAAGCCGGCGTCTCCGAAGAAGACCTCGGTGTTGCTGTCGATTTGATTTATCGTGAATCTGGCTGTCGCGTTGACGCGCGCAATACTTCATCTGGTGCCTACGGCATTCCTCAGGCACTACCCGGCAACAAAATGATTTCCGCCGGCAACGACTGGGAGACGAACCCCGTGACGCAAATCCGCTGGATGATTGGTTATGTCAATGAACGCTACGGTGGCTGGCGCCAGGCACTCGACTTCTGGTGGTGCACCGGTCAATGCTCTAATCGTTACGGCACCATCCAGAAAAAAGGCACTTGGTATTAATGAAAAACAAAAAATCCCTCGGTCAGCACTGGCTCAAAAATCGCGAGATCCTAGATACGATTGCTCGTCTCACTGCGGTGCCAGACGTCCAGCTTTGTTTGGAAATCGGCCCTGGTCTCGGCACCCTTACTTCAAGTTTATTGCGCTGTTTTTCTCAGGTTATTGCCATTGAATTTGATCCTGATCTTGCGCGCAATCTCCCCAACTCTTTCCCCGGCAAGAATCTCCAAGTCATTAATGCGGATATTCTCTCCGCAGACCTTCCTCAACTCGTTTCTGATCGCCCCTACGTAGTAGCAGGGAATATTCCGTATTACATTACGTCGCCAATTATTCATAAATTACTCGAAACCACTCCGCGCCCTACCAAAATCGTCCTCCTCATTCAAAAAGAAGTTTCTAAGCGTCTAGATGCCGACGCCGGCGATCATAGCGTCTTCTCTCTCGAAGTTCAAAATTTGGCCGAGGTCGAGCTCGGTCCGATCGTACCGGCTCGGGAATTTACCCCACCTCCCAAAGTTGACAGCCAAGTCATCATCCTGAAACCTTTCTCCGAACCACAAATTCCTCTAGCTACTTTTAAGCTGATCAAGCGCGGTTTTCTCAACCCACGCAAGAAGCTCGCTCATAATCTAGCCGACGCGCACCATTCTAAGGCAGACTGGCAGGCGATTTTGCAATCTTACGGCATTAATCCTGATACACGTGCTCAAGACCTCAGCCTCTGGGATTGGGAATCGCTCTATCAAGCTGACTCTGTGGTATAATATATCCAATATGTCAAACATTTATATTTGTACTGCTATCCCTTATGTTAATGGCAACCCCCACATTGGGCATGCCGTCGATTATCTTTTAGCCGACACTTATGCTCGTTTTAATCGTTTGCGCGGAGAAAATGTCCGCTTCCAAGTCGGGACCGACGAGCATGGTAATAAAGTTTATCGCACCGCCGAGAAGAATGGTATCTCTGTCGAGGATTATGCCCGTGCAAACTCTGATAAATTCCGCGATTTTATCGACAAGCTCGACATTTCTTACACAGATTTTATTCGCACTACCGATCCGCTTCACGTTGCACGTTGCCAGGAAATCTGGAAGCGTCTCTCCGACCACATTTACTCTGCTGAGTACGACGGTTGGTACTGTGAAGGCTGCGAAAGCTTCGTCACGCAAAAGGAATACGATGAGAATCACGGTATTTGCGCCGATCATCAAAAGCCTTACCAACGCGTCACCGAAGAAAATTATTATCTTCGCATCACTGATTTCAAGGACCAAATTCGCGAGGCTATCACTGCTGACAAGATTCAGATTTTACCCGCTTTCCGTAAACAAGAAATGCTCCGCCTACTCGAAGATGCACCCGACGTTTCTATTTCTCGACCCCGCAAGCAACTATCTTGGGGAGTCCCTGTACCTGATGACGAAAATCAAGTCATGTACGTTTGGCTAGATGCGCTCTCTAATTATATTACCGTTCTCGGCTATCCCGACACCGATATCTCCGATTTTTGGCCAGCCACCGCGCAATTTGTCGGCAAAGACATTCTGCGTTTCCATACGATCATTTGGCCAGCCATTCTCCTTGGCCTTGGTCTCGATTTGCCTCGCACCATTGTTTCGCATGGCTTCGTGCTCTCTGATGGTCAAAAAATGAGCAAAAGTATTGGTAACGTGGTTGACCCGCTCGAAGTTTTGTCCGCTCATGGTCTTGACGGTTTTCGCTACTTCTTCCTGCGCCACATTGATACTTTTACCGATTCCGATTTTACTTGGGATAAATTTAACGATGCCTACAATAACGAATTAGCTAATGACCTTGGTAATCTCGTCCAGCGTCTGGCTACTCTTTGCAAAAAAGCCCAGCTTACCGGTCTATCGACCCCCGCATCGAATCTAGCTGACGACTACGTTGTGCTGATGGAAAAGTTCGAATTCACCAAAGCTTTCGATTTGCTCTGGTCTCGTATTCAGAAGCTTAATAAGTCGATCGATGAGCAGAAGCCCTGGGAACTTGCCAAAAATGGCGATACTGATCGTCTCCAAGCGGTCTTACGTGAATTAGCTACCGAATTACTCGACATCGCTAAGCACCTCACTCCATTTCTACCTGATACCGCTGCTAAAATCACCGATATCTTCACTGCTTCGCAAATTGTTCCACCTGCTACCCCACTCTTTCCGAAGAACTAGCTATTCTCTTTAGTTGCCATTCCAATAATGTTTGCCACCCAGTACATCATAATTGACTAGCTCGTAATCAGTCAGGGCTTCCGTCATTGCCGGCTCTTCACTTCCGAAATAACTTCGCGCCAAGACCGGCGTCTCTTCACAAACCTGTTCCACTAAGTAAAACAAAGCCGGTTTCTCTACGTTCAAAGTATCGTACATCGTATTTAGCAAACAATTCGGCGTCGTCGTGGGTAAATCTATTCCCTTTGTGTTAAACTTCAGGCCCAGTTTAGCATTTTCTTTCGCCACCTCACTTACCGTATATTCACTTTCGATATCGAAGTTCGCGTAAATGAAATAGGGTGTTATATGAGCCATATCTCGCTCATTCTTTTCCTCAGAGTTAAAATATTCGTCGAGTAGTCCTACGGCATGATCACCGAACCACAGTACTACCGTTCGCTCGTCCAGCTGATCAAGCTCGTCAAGAAACTCGCCAACGTATTTATCAGCCTGATGAATACTCTGGAAATTTGATTCCAGCCAGTATTGCCGAGGATTCAGCGCAAATTCTAACTCTGGATAAGCGGCCCCGTTATAGGGACTATGATTTTGCATCGTCGCCGCACCAACCATTTGGTCGCCGTCGTTTTCTTTCAGCACATCCAAAATTTCCCTAAACAACGAGCGGTCACTAATGTATTCACTCTGCCCCTCATGTTCCGTATGTGTAAAATTCTCCTCATCAATGAATGTCCCGTAGCCCAATTTCGGATACACCAAATTACGTTTATAAACTGACCCATCATAAGAATGTATTGCCGTGGTCTCAAAGCCAAATTCTTTAGCCCAGTTTGCCGCACTCAGCAAACGCTCTAATTTCGGCACCACTCGCACATAAGGAAAAGTAAGCGCCCAGTAATTCGATAAACCCGTCTGTACTTCAAATTCTACGTTTGCTGTATTGCCACCATATTCCGGTGAATACATGTACCCGCCGGGATAATTTCGGAAAATTCTGTGCAAATTCGGCACGATATCTCCGCCCTCGTGGCTATATTTAGTCAAAATTTCTGGATCATAAAATGTCTCGTCCAAAATCACGATCACATTATCGACGACTTCATTTAGCGGTTTGCGCCCTGTATCTTCTCGTTGTATTTGACGGTATTTATCCGCAATTTGATCCATTCGTTCTTTTGAATAACCGTCAGGCGGGATGAGCTCCAATCTCCCTAAATTATACAAAAAGCCAATCAAGAAACCATTATTCTCGTAATTCTTCGTTTGGTCCCATGCTACTAAATCTAAGTCCTCCAGCCATTTGACTTTTTCGCCGTGCATAATCGGCCCCGCTAGTAACACCAAAGTTGCTAAAGCCATCAAGGAAAAAGTTACCCTCGGCACCAGGGAATAACGTTCCCACCACGGCAAAGCTCTACGGTTTCTCCCAAAAACTTTTCTTGTAAAATATTCTAATAATCCTGAACCGACCAAAATAAAAATCACACCCGCCACCAGGCGTACAATCCCCCAAATATCCACGAATTGAATCAAGCTATCGGCCGAATCTGCTAGCTGGAAATCTTCGGGCAAGAGCGGCGTCGATCGCAGCTGATACTTCTGAATGTGAATGTAAGTAATGACGCTAAGCGCCGCGAATGCAAAACCAGCGCTGAAAAATACCCGCCATGTCACCGCCGCTAGCAGTGTCACGAGCAGAAGAATCACTATATAGCTGTACAATGCTAAATCAGGTTTTTCGTTGATAAACGCCCAAGCGGCGTCGGCATTGCATAGGTTTTGCCGCCAGAACAAAAACCAAGTAAAAACTATCGAAATCAAAATCAAGAACAGCGCCGCCAAAAACACTCGCATCAGTGCCGGCATCGTTCGCTTTGGAAAAACTTTTTTAGCAGTCTTTAAATCTGTTTCGCCAGTATTCGGAGTCCGACTAGCTGACGGTTGCTCGGACGCTTGGCTATCATCAATTGCATCGAGGTCTTGTAGAATTGCTACATTCGTCCTTGCAAATCTACCTTTTTTGTGTCTTTTAGCCATGGATATATTATAGCATATTCGCAATGCAAAAACGCCCATTTCTGAGCGCTTTCGCAATCTTATCGACGTCTTTGCTAACTATTTTTTAGTTGCAACAGCATCTTCATCGCAGAAGTAACCACCGCAAGATAGGCGAGTTGTTACATCGGACAGATAGAAGCCGATTACACCGCCCAACATTGGCACGAGGATGTAGGCCGCTACAGCCAAACCGGCCAATTGAGCTAATTCACCAAATCCGTCTGCCGTTGATGGCAAGATTTGATACATCAAAGCGATTACTGGGTTGAAGATGAAGGAATCCGACATCATAAAGTAATTTTGGGAAATAATCAACCCGAAAATTACTGCTAACGTCAAGGCGCTAGCGACGATGAAAGCAAAGGTGAGCGGACTCTTGCGAGCATAGCGGAAAGCCCGAGCAAAGCAGAAAGCGATTACGATCGCCCCTAGTAACTCTACGAGTGCCACAGCCCAGAAGTTCTCACCAGCTACAGCTTGCATTGCTGGAAGCTCGGTTGCTGTGCCGCTACCGAGGCGGAAAGCATTCACTACGATCAAGCCGATCCAGCCACCAAGCAGTTGCGCTAGCATATAAAGCACGCCACGGATTGCTGACATACGGCGACTAGCCATCATGCCGACCGTGACAAGCGGGTTCAAATTTGCGCCCGAAATACCTACGATCACTGCGTAGATACAGAGTACGCACATCCACATATACATTGGCTGTACGCCGAGCAGCAACATGAACATCGCGAGCAACATTGTACCGATCAACTCACCGAGTAATGCGCCCCAAATTTTTGGCGTCTTAAAAATCGTCACAATGCTTTCGTTAGCATCATATTTTCGTGCGAAAAATCCTTTCATTGGATTTCCAGAAGCAGCAACCGTAGTAGTCGTAACAGTTTCTTTGACTTCTTTCGTTTCGCGGACGTCTTTCTTTGCTTCTGGCTGAGGACGATTCTCCTTCTTTCCAGATTTCTTTGGCTTTTGATTTGCCATTTATAACCTCCTTACACTGATATTCCCCCAAATTATAGCACACGTGTGATACAATTGGGAAGTACAAACTTAAGCTTGAGAAGCAAGAAAAAGGAAACCTATGGGGATCATGATGTCAAAAGATTTAAACAGTCGCTCGGAATTGGACCGACGGATTTCGGCAGATTTACGTGCCAAGGCTGCCTCGCGTCCTCATGAAGACCCAGATTATATTGACGACTCAGCTTATGTTGAAGAGACCAAAAAAACCGGTCGTTTCACCTGGGCCTGGATCGTCCTCATTATCCTTGCGATCATTTCTCTGGTCTGCATCATTTTAATCTAATAAGATATGGTATAATATATATATGTCAGATCTAGAGAAGTTAAAGCTTGAGTTAAAACAAATTAATGCCGAGTACGCCAAAATCAAAGACTTACCCCCAGAAGAGCGCGGGAATTTTGGGCGCGAGCTAAATCTCAAAAAGCAAAAGCTTATCAACCAAATTACTAAAGCCGAATTTGATCTAGAAAGTGAAAATGTTCTTCCGATCGATATTTCTGCTCCTTGTGCTCCGAACGCAGCCATTCCTGAGCTGAAATTCGGTTCTAAACACCCTCTCATGCTTGAGCTCGACAAAATTCTCGACATCTATACCAAAATGGGCTTTAACGTCATGGAATCCTACCAGCTAGACGATGAGTTCCATATGTTCGATAGCCTGAATTTCTCTGCTGGACATCCAGCTCGCGACGGTTACGACACTTTTCGAACCGCCGAAAATTACATTCCTCCCGCGCATACTTCCACAATGCAACACCGTGCTCTGAAAAAATACAAAAAGTCCCTGGGCAATGGTGGTCAAATCGCCGTCGTCATCCCTGGGCGCGTTTTCCGCAATGAAGATGCCGATGCCACTCACGAACATACATTTTATCAGTGCGAAGGCGTTTTTGTCTCAGCCGATGCCACGATGGGTCAAATGTTTGGCGTCCTTCAACAAGTTTTCGAGACATATTATGGCCAGAAACTCAAGATCAAAACCCAACCCGGCTATTTCCCATTCACGGAGCCATCTGCGGAACTTCTGATCGAAAAACCAGCTTCTCTGGGTGGCAAGGGCGGCGACTGGCTGGAAATGCTAGGTTGTGGCATGATTCATCCCAATGTTCTAAAAATGGCCGGCATTGACCCCGAGAAATATCATGGTTTCGCCTGGGGTGGCGGCATCGATCGCCTCGTGCTTCTGAAATATGGTCTCAACGATATTCGCTATTTTGAATCTGGTAAGCTTGATTTTTTGGAGGAATTCTAAATGCTCATTTCACTTAATGCGCTTAAACAATATGTTTCAATCCCCGAGGACCTCTCTACGCAGTCTCTGCTCGAGCTCATCGGGACACGTCTAGTCGAGATCGAATCCGCGACCGACCTTAGTCCGAAATATCAAGGTGTTCATATCGTCAAAGTCATTTCTGCCGAAAAAATCCCCGATACTCACCTCACTCTCTGCCAGATCGACGTCGGGTCACATACTGCCGAGTTCTCCGATCAAGAGACCGTTCAGGTTGTCTGTGGTGCTCCCAACGTCCACACTGGTATGTTGGCAGTTTGGCTAGCTCCTGGCACTGTCGTTCCATCTACTTACGGCAATGAAAATTTCCGACTTGGCGCGCGTAAACTTCAAGGTTACGAGTCAAACGGTATGCTAGCCGCTTTCGACGAGCTGGATTTAGGCTGTGACCACGCGGGAATTGTCGAGATCGATCCCAAAACCGCCCAAGCCGGCGACAGTTTTGCCGAAATCTTTGATCTCAATGATATTATTATTGATGTTGAAAATAAATCCCTCACTCATCGCCCCGACTGTTTTGGCTTGATTGGCTTTGCTCGGGAAGTCGCCGGTATTCTTGGCCAGAAATTCACCGAACCATCTTGGCCTGAGCTACCACTGGCCGAAGACGTTCCGCTGCTGCTCCAAGTCGATGCGGAGCTTTGCCCGCGCTATTCCTGTGCAGTGTTTGATTTGCCCGACAACGAACCCAGTAAGTTTCTAACTCCAGCCGCAGTTTTTCTGGCTAAATCCGGTATGCGTTCCATCGACCCCATGGTCGATTTGACCAATATCCTCATGCTCCAGACTGGTCAGCCGCTCCACGCGTTCGACTATGACAAGTTGGTGAGCGTAGGTGGCACTACTAGCCCGAAAATCATCGTTCGCGCCGCTGAGCCAGGTGAAGAATTACAGCTCCTTGATGGCAAAGTTATCTCCTGTATTCCCGAAGATATTCTAATTACTAGCAATAACGTCCCCGTCGCTCTCGCCGGCGCTATGGGCGGTAAAAATACCGAAATCGACGCCAGCACCAAGCGTGTCGTCCTCGAAAGTGCCAGCTTCTCCCTCTTCCATCTCCGCAAGACTCAAATGGCGCATGGCATTTTCTCTGAAGCCATCACGCGTTTCACGAAAGGCCAGCCCGCTGCTATGACTATGCCTGTACTCGCCGAGGCAGTCTCCCGCCTAGGCGTCCAACCTCTCGCCGTCGCCGACTCTTACCCCGACAAAGCTCGGAAAAACGTTGTAAAAATTACAACAGATTCCATCAACCGACTTCTTGGCACCAGCTACGAACCAGCTCTCGTGCGTACGACTTTAGAAAATGTCGGCTTCATCGTAGAGGAGGAAAAAGGCGATTTTTCCATTACCGTCCCGGTTTGGCGTACCGACATTCGCATCCCCGAAGATATCATCGAAGAAGTTGGCCGCCTACTTGGTTACGATAATATTCCTCTCACTCTGCCTTCCCGGCCATTCCTCGCTGCCGAAGTTTCACCACTTCTTCAGCTGAAGACCCGACTTCGCAGCCTACTCTCCGATTCACTCGGCCTGCATGAACTCTTGACCTACTCTTTTGTCAGCCGAAATTTGTTATCCAAAGTCCATCTTGATCCTGACCAAAGCTACGAGATCACTAATTCAATTTCGCCAGAGCTACAATGTTTCCGCCAGCAAATCGCACCCAGCCTGCTCGACAAAGTCCGTGAAAATCTCAAATCGGGTCACAAATCCTTCACGCTTTATGAGCTAAATCAAGTCACCGACAAATCTCTCGGCCTCACTGATGAATCGACCCCGTGCCTGCATAGTGACCTAGGCATCGTCCATACTGGCGACTTCTACAGTCTCAAAGCGTTAATTTTGGCCCTCTTCCAGCGTGGCCTGAAGCTCGCTCTTAGCTATGCCCAGATGGCGCCACATTCGAAAAATGCCGAGCGCTATCCCTATCTCGAACCTCTACACTCCGTCGACATTTTCTATCAAGGTGAACCAATCGGAGCTTTCGGCGAAGTCAAAGCTTCGGTCCTGCGCGAATTCAAACTCGATCAGACCATTACTGCCTGCGAGCTCGAGCTTGATCAGCTGGCTGATGCTCCGCAGTCCCTCGAGCGCAATTTCACAATCTCCAAATTCCCATTTGTCGAACGCGATTTGACTCTCAAGGTCTCCTCCGGCGTCGCCTTCGGCCGCTTCCGCGAGCTCATTGACCAGCTCCTCGAGGCGCAAGGTCTTGTCTATACCGTGACGCCGCTCTCCATCTACCAGCCTTCGCCCGATTCTCCGACCAAGAACTTATCCTTCCACCTCAAATTCTCCAACCCCGCCGCTACCCTGGACTCCAGCGCAATCTCTGATATAATGGAAAAGATTACTATTGAAACCGCAAAAATTGGTGCAGAAATCGTCTAGCAAAGGAGGAAAATGGAAGAAAAAAGTCTTAAAACTAGTGTTTGGCAACGAGTTGTTATTTTGGTTATTGCTTTTCTGTTGCTGGGCTCGACTGTGCTTGCCTATCTTTTTATCGTCATGAGCGGTAATAAGTCCTCTAGCAGCGCCCAAAACGAAGCTCTCATTTCCGAATTAACCACCCAGTACGATGCCAAAAGCGCCGAGCTCACCGAAGCAATCAAGCCTCTCTCGGACAAATATTTCGCCACGCTAAAAGGTTACAAATCCGAGGTTAAAGCTTACAACGCCGCCACCGCCGACGCCGCCATCCTCGAGAAAAAGGATCTCAAAGTCGGCACCGGCAAGACCCTCGCCGAAGGTGACACCGATTATCTCGCCTACTATATTGGTTGGTGCGCCGACGGCAGCATCTTTAGCTCCTCTTTTGACAATAATGACAATCCTACTGCTCTCAGCGCGCCCTTCGACCCTTCCAGCACTATCGAGGGCTGGAAACAAGGCGTCGTCGGTATGAAAATTGGCGGCGTCCGTCAGCTCACTATCTCTGGCAAACTCGCCTACGCCGATACTCAAGAAATTTGCGGCGGCTATAATTCACCGCTTAAATTTGTGGTCCTCGCGATCGACAATGACGAAAAAATCTCCAAGCTCCTCGAAGAACTCAACAATATCTGGTTGCAACTCTACATGGCTTATTACGGTAGCCAAATCTAGCTCATGCCCGAAGCCTCTGTTACTCTTGACCTCGTCATCATCGGTTCTGGCCCGGCCGCCTTGAGCGCCGCGATTTATGCCACCCGCGCCGGTCTCCAGGTTAAAGTTTTTGAGCGCAAAAATATCGGCGGCACCCTTCCGGAAATCCCTCAAATTACGAACTACCCCGGTTTCGTCGGCACCGGCCAAGCGCTCGCCGAAGCCATGCGCTCCCAAGCTATCACCTCCGGCGCCGTCATTGACTACGGCGAATGTACCGAAATCCAGCACTCCGCTCGCGGTTTTCGGCTCACGATCGACGGGGAAGCAGTCTCTGCCCGCACCGTCCTCATCGCGACTGGTTCCGACCCGCGCCCGCTGCCTTTTGTCATCCAGCCTCCCGTTTCTTATTGCGCGCTCTGCGACGGCGACTTGGTTCAGGGCCTAGAAGTCGCCGTAGTTGGCGGTGCTAATTCCGCCGTCCAGGAGTCATTTTATCTCGCCGGGCTTGCGAAATCCGTCACCATCATTTCGCACTCTCCTCTCAAAGCTGACCGCGCCCTGCAGGACCGCCTCGTCGACTATCCTAATATCCACGTTCAAGCGAGCACCGAACCTACCCCCGCCCTTTTGAATCATTACGATCGCGTCTTTGTTTTTATCGGCAAGACTCCTGCTACCGCCTGCCTCCGAGAATTAGCCGCCTTATCCCTCTCCGAGACTCCGCTCCTCGACCCGGCCGGCTACGTTGTGACCTTACCAAGCACCGATTTTCCGCACCAGACTATTATCCCCGGCCTTTTTGCCGCCGGTGATGTTCGTGTCGGCGCTACTCGCCAGGTCGTCACCGCCGCCGGTGATGGCGCCATGGCCGCGATCGAAATTTCCGATTGGCTCGCGACCGCTCGTAGACACAAATTTTAACCATAATCTTGCCGAAACTCAAAATAAGCATAAAAACTATTGACTTTTATAACATTCTGTGCTACAATAGAGATATGAGTTGGTAAAATTCACGCTCTATCAGCTCAAGTATAAACATTTTTCTAGAGAGGGGAATTAAAATGTTGTCTGATGTATTCGCTAATGTTTGGCCGGGAGCGGCTCTGTTCGGACTGGTATTCTGTTTTCTGATCGGGAATCTTTGCGGTCTCAGCAATCAATATCAGATTACTTTGACCGAGAAACTCGTCATCGCTGGCGCAACGGTTCTGACAGTCATGGGGATTCTGAAAGAATCCTACTTCGGACTGGAAGAATTCGCGATCCGCCATTTCCTGGGTGGTAGCAACGGACTTCATGCCTGCTTTATCTCCCTGGGCATCGTCGTGGTTTTTGCCATCTGCTATGCCGGCTGCGCTCTCGTCGCTACCTTCATCGGTGTGCAGATGGCCATCCCTTCCCGAACTAGCGATCGTCGCTAAGCGTGAGCACCTTTCTCTAACCCGCCTCCGAAAAGAGGCGGGTTTTCACATCCCGTCTCGCCCCAGCTTTCCATGCTATAATCTAACTATGCAAGAAACCTTCTTCTTTTACGATCTCGAAACCTCCGGTCTGAACCCGCGGTACGATCGTATCATGCAGTTCGCCGGTCAACGCACCGACGCGGATTTCAATCCTCTCGGCGAGCCCGTCAATCTCCTCATCACTCTTGCCCCCGACACTCTTCCTAGCCCCGGCGCCATCATGGTCACTGGTATTACGCCCCAATCAACTCAGCAAGACGGCATTCCCGAGCACGAATTTTGCCGCTTTTTTATTGAACAAATCGCTACTCCCGGCACGACTTTGATGGGCTACAACTCAGTTCGTTTTGATGACGAATTTATGCGCCACACTCTCTGGCGCAATTTTTATGATCCTTACGAGTGGCAGTGGCGGGAAGGGCGCAGCCGCTGGGACTTACTCGACGTCGTTCGCTTGACTCGCGCCCTCCGTCCGGAAGGCATCGAGTGGCCTTACTCCGAGAATGGTCATTCTACTAATCGCCTTGAGCTTCTCACTAAGCTCAATCATATCGAGCACGCTCACGCTCATGACGCTTTGGCCGACGTGGTCGCTCTGATTGAGGTGACCAAGCTGATCAAAAACAAGCAAGCCCAACTTTTTGATTTTTTATATAATTTGCGTGACAAACGCTCCGTCGCTCAGCTCGTTAGCCTCGAACACCCCCAGCCCTTCGTCTACGCTTCCGGACGTTACTCGGCCGAGCACGAGAAGACCACCGTCGCCTATCCTATCGCCTCCGCCCAGGGCGGCAACGTTTTGGTTTTTGATCTGCGTTATAATCTCGACCAGTTGCTTGCCGATGAAGCAGCGGGCCGTGCACGCGCCAAAGACGCCAAGCTACCGAAGCGCACCTTCTCCGAACTCGAACCTTGGGAAAAACATTATTTTCCCATCGTCAAAAAACTCCAATATAATCGTTGCCCAGCAGTCGCCCCACTTGGCGTCTTAAATAAAGCCGACGGCTGGCAAAAACTCTCTCTTACTCCCGAGCAAATTCAACAAAATCTCCAGAGCCTTCGTGCTCACCCCGAATTTATCGAGCGTATGACCAAGATTAATCGTCCCGATTTTCCGCCGGCTAGTGACGCCGAATCCGCCCTCTACGAAGGTTTTCTCGATGGCCAAGACAAAATCCTTTGTGCCGCCATTCGTAATAATGACGCCGACAGGCTTGCCGATTTTCATCCTAATTTCACCGACGAGCGTCTCTCTGATCTGTTGCTTCACTATAAAGCCAGAGCTTTCCCGAACACCTTATCCGAATCGGAGACCGCCAAGTGGGAAGAATACCGCATCAAACGCTTAGAGAAACAAGCCGAAAGCTTTCTGAAAGAGCTCAGCTCCATCCAGAAGCAACTGGCCTCTGGTCGCATCTTTGGCGGGCGCAGCGTCGAAGACAGCGCATATCTCGCCGAAGAGCTCCTGCTCTGGTACCAAAGCCTACTCCCGAGCGACTACTAGTCCCCGACACCTTCCATATCTTGACAAATCAACTAACCTGTGCTACAATGAAAAGATATGGCGCCGATGATTCAGCTCGCGGCTACATAATTGCTCTTTGTGAGTACGATTAGTCCAATCCTAGCCTCAGCATCAAGCGTCCTAGCGTCACGCCCGTCCGCCCGAAACGAAAAAAGGAGGAAAATGTCTATGAAAGCTAAGATCTTGCTCGGCATGCTTGCCGCCGCTCTCCCGCTCGGTCTCTTTGCCCTGAGCAGAAAGAAACCCCGGTCGATTTACAGCTACGAAGACGATTGTAACGATGACTTCTATACCCCAGATGAAGGCGAAGACGATGCGGACGAGCTCGATTCCTTGTTTTCCCCAGCGGAGTACCCCGTGTTCGTGCGTATTCAGAACGACTGTCTCTACGACGAAACCGACGGTACGGCCACGATCATTCGTCCGGGCGCTTGCTATACTTTGAAGCCCGGTCACATTTATGATCTCTGTTTCTTTTTGCCGGGTGCTCTGCGGATGGCTCAGCGTGAACCGTCTTTCTACATCAACAGCGCCTTGCCGAGCTCGCTTGGCTCGAAGCAGGGTCACGAGGTGGTCGGCGGTTTCTATCTGATGGTTCAAGAGCATCCGGCTCTGACGGGTCGCATGCAGCATTTTACGCTGCAGGCCGGCGCAGAAGCTATCGCCATCAAGCCCGATCAGGGCGGAGACTATACTATCTACTGCCCCGACCATTTTATGGACGGCTTCACCATCGGGCTTGACACTGCCACTACTAAGGGCGCCTACATTGGCGGCCTGGAACCCGATCAGTTCGTCTGTATGGCGACCCGTTTCAGCGTCGAGAAGCTCTCCTAAATCGGACAAAATCGTACCCACCTCTAGCCCCCGCCAAGGGGGCTTTGACATCTCCCACCCTTGTCAAAATTAGCCTTTTGCGGTATAATACCTAGCTAAGATGAATGATGACTTTATTAAAATTCGTGGCGCCCGCCAGCACAATCTCAAAGATCTCGACGTTGATATTCCTCGAGATAAACTGGTCGTGATTACCGGCCTTTCTGGTTCTGGCAAGTCCAGCCTCGCCTTCGATACCATCTATGCCGAAGGTCAGCGCCGCTATGTCGAAAGTCTTTCTAGCTACGCGCGCATGTTCCTCGGCGTCATGGACAAGCCGGATGTCGACATGATTACCGGCCTTTCTCCCGCCATTTCCATCGATCAGAAGTCGACCAGTCGCAACCCCCGCTCGACTGTAGCGACGGTGACGGAAGTCTATGACTATTTGCGCTTACTTTTTGCTCGCGTCGGTGTGCCGCATTGTCCGATTTGCCATCGCGAAGTCCAGCGTCGCAGTGTCGAAGATATTGTGGGTGAGGTCATGAAACTCCCCGTCGGCAGTAAATTGATGCTCCTTGCCCCGATCGTTTCGCAGAAAAAAGGCGAGTTTAAGCACGTCGCCGACCAATATCAATCCAAGGGCTTCTCTCGTATTCGCATTGACGGCATTGTCTATGCTCTCGACGAATTTCCCGACCTCAATAAAAACGATCGCCACGATCTCGAAATCGTCGTCGACCGTTTCATCCTTTCGCCCGATTTGCTCAGCCGCATTTCCAGCTCCATCGAGCAAGCTCTCGAGCTTGGCCAGGGAATTATCAAATTGATGAAGATTAACGACAATAGGACAAGTATAGAAGCACGCGGCATTGGGCAACTTGACGCCTCTCTGCGAGGGGGTGCGGAGGTTACGACCGAGCATGCAGCGCCCGAAATGTCGAGGATAGCGAGCGAAGAGAAAGCTGGCTTTCTCTCCCGAGCGGCGCAGACAGAGAGACGCGAAGCGTCGAATACCCGCGACGGCGGGCTCGAGGGACGCGTCCCTCGCGGAGATGGGGTCGAGTTGCCTAATGGCGATACGCTTTATACTTTCTCCCAGCGTTATGCTTGCGAACTTCACCCCGACGAACTCATTCCCGAGCTTGAACCTCGCCTCTTCTCCTTCAACGCTCCCCAGGGCGCCTGTCCGACCTGTACCGGTCTCGGCACGCGTATGGAAATCGATCCGGATCTTGTGCTTAATCCCAATCTTACCATCGCCGAAGGCGGTATCCGCCCCTTCAACCGCGTCACTCAAGAATCTTGGTGGTTGCGTCGGCTCGAAGTCGTCGGCGAAAAGCAAGGTTTCTCTTGCCATGTCCCGATCCGTGAAATTTCTCCGGAAAACATTCAAAAAATCCTCTATGGCACCGGCAATGAGAAATATTCGGTCAAAGTTGGCGGTTATGGTAAATGGGGCAACGGCGCCACTTACCAATCAACATACGAAGGCGTCATCCCGACTCTCGAGCGTCGCCACAAAGAAACCGAATCCGAATTCATTCGCAAAGACATCGAACGCTTCATGCGTGTGAAAGAATGCCAGACTTGCCATGGCGCCCGTCTCAAACCAGCCGTGCTCGCCGTGACCGTGAATGGTCTCAATATCGTCGACATGTGCAATCTCGACGTCGACGCTACGCTTGAACTGCTCAATCACGACCTCCATTTTTCCGAGAGCGATGGCATGATCGCTGGTCCAATTCTCAAAGAAATCCGTGAGCGGGTCAAATTCATGCAAGATGTCGGCCTTGGCTATCTCGAGCTCGGTCGTGCCGCGAACACCTTATCCGGCGGGGAAGCTCAGCGCATCCGGCTCGCTACTCAGATCGGCTCCGGTCTGCAGGGCGTGCTTTACGTTCTCGATGAACCGTCAATCGGTCTCCACCAGCGCGATAACGACAAGCTTATTGCCACCTTGAAACATCTTCGCGATCTGAAAAACACCGTCCTCGTCGTCGAACATGACGAAGATACCATGCGCGAAGCCGACTTTATCGTCGATATTGGTCCTGGCGCCGGCAAAAACGGCGGTCGGCTCATCGCCGCCGGCACTCCCGACGAAATCGCGAACGATCCCAATTCGATTACCGGTCAGTATCTTTCTGGCAAACTCGAAATCCCCATCCCGTCTAAGCGCCGCAAGCCGAAAAAGGATCAAGCTCTCACTGTCGTCGGCGCTCGCGAAAATAATCTGAAAAATATTACCGTCAAATTTCCACTCGGCGTCATGACTGTAGTCTCCGGCGTTTCCGGCTCCGGTAAATCCACTCTCGTCAACGAAATTCTCGCTAATGAACTCCTCGCCCGTCTCCATCGCGCCAGCACCGTCGCCGGCCTTCACGATCGCATTGACGGCATCGAATTTCTCGACAAAGCTATCGTCATCGATCAATCTCCGATCGGCCGCACTCCTCGTAGCAATCCTGCCACCTACACCGGCGTCTTTAGCCAAATTCGGGAGCTTTTCGCTCGTCAGCCCGAAGCCGAACTCCGTGGTTACAAAGCCGGTCGTTTCAGCTTCAACGTCAAGGGTGGCCGCTGCGAAACCTGCCAAGGCGATGGCGTCAACAAAATCGAAATGCACTTCCTCCCCGACGTCTATGTCACCTGCCCGACCTGCCACGGTAAGCGTTATAATCGCGAAGCCCTGGAAATCAAATACAAGGGCAAAGACATCTCCGAAGTTCTCAATATGACCATCGACGAAGCCGTAGACTTTTTCGCTAACATTCCCGCCGTCCTGCCCAAGCTCAAAACTCTTCAGGAAGTCGGTCTCGGCTACATTCGCCTTGGTCAGCCTGCCACCACCTTCTCCGGCGGGGAAGCTCAACGCATCAAACTTGCCACTGAGCTCGCTCGCCGTAGCACAGGCAAGACTCTCTACATTCTCGACGAACCGACTACCGGGCTCCATACCGACGACGTCAACCGCCTGCTCAAAATCCTCGGCAAGCTCGTCGACGGCGGCAATTCCATGATTATCATCGAGCACAATCTTCACGTCATTAAATCGGCCGACTGGATCATCGATATGGGGCCCGAAGGGGGTCAAAAAGGCGGCCAAGTCGTCGCCGAAGGCACTCCAGAGCAACTCGCTCGCCGCGCCGACACCCCGACCGGCCAATATCTTAAACAGGTGCTCGGACTCTAATGCCTACTTTACCTCTTCTCATCGCTTATTTCGCCTTCGTCATCGCTATTATGTTGCCTATCGTTGTCCTCCTTCTCAACGATTTTAGTCGCAGTATCTCGATTGACCGCCGTCTGATTATCGAGCGTATTCTGAAACTCCCCATCTTCATTTTCCTCACCAGCATTATCTGCGTCCTGTTCTTTATTGAACTTTTCTTGCCCATGGTCGCGGTTTACTTGCGTCCTGTCTGGAGTGTTGTCGTAGCAATTTTTACTTGCTTCATGATCCTAGTCGTCACTTCGGCAATTTCTTGGCTTCGCGCCGCTGATTATTCTACGATTTTTAACACTTCCTACCGCGAAGCCTCCCGCCTCAAGTATCTAAACAGCCGCCCTTATCGTAAAGCTTTTTCACTCTGGGGCGATTTTTGGTACGACGAACGGGCCTATCAACTACTCGGTGAAGACCATCTTTCCTGTTATCTCGAAGCCTATCTGCGCTATATTAGTTCGCTCCCGCGTAAAAACCGCCTCCGCGCTCGCGCCTTTTTCGCCATCTTGCGTTGCCAGATGATGGATATTTTCGCCGTCCACGACGAAGATATTAGCCAACGTTTCCTCCCGACTTTGCTTCGGCACTACGACGATCTCATCTCCTCCGACCCCGAGCTCGCAGCGCTCTGGGGCGACTTAATCTGTGAATACCTGCGCCTGAGCTTAGGTTCATCCTTGCACCATCCTTGGTCAAAACGTATCTATACCTACCTCGTCGATAGCCCGATAATCACGAATCCCGAAGCTATTGCCGCCCTCTCCACTCAGATCTACGAATTCTTCCAAGACTCGCGTTTTACTTATATCCTCCACTACCTCGAGCACAATATCGACAAAGCCCCGCAAGAGTATAAGCCACTCTTTAATCAATTCAAAGCAATTTTTAAGGCCAAAAACGCCACTAAACTCACCAAATACCTCCAAAAACAAGCCGCCAAATCTCTCGAATCCGCTAACGCTTGACATTTTTTATAAAGTGTGCTACAATTGACCTAATACCCAGTAAAATGTGGTCTAGCTTTTGACGATCATCTCGCCTGTGGAAAACTTTCCAGTTTTCTCAAATTCCCACAATTCCGCTCTTGCTTTTTTCCAAAAACTAACATACAATCAAAGCATAGAAGTCATAAATAAATACAATAAATAAAGACAAAATAAGGAGATATTATTATGTCAAAAACAACTGCAGCTCTTGCTGCTCTTGGCGTCGTTGCTGGCCTCGGCGTTGCTGCTTTACCGCTTAGCTCGTATGCTGTTGAGGACCAAGAAGACATTAAAGTAACGCTCTCTGTAAATGATAGCATCTCGATCACTACCACTGACCCAGATAATCCAGAAACAGCCTTGAACGCAGCTCCCATTACAGCCGCTACTGATGGTGGAGTTAGCGCTAGCAGCCCAATTCTCGTTACGGTCAAGACTAACAATGAAGGCGGCTATACTGTTAAACTGAAAGACAAAGACGCTACCACCGCTCTCACTACTACTGGCGATGGCACCCCTATTCCATCCGGTACACCAACACAAGGTGTGTCAGCTTGGGGCTTTGCGCTCTTGGACAGTACCGCTACTGGAGCTGACGAGAATACTACTTGGCAGTCCTTTGCGGAGAGCCAAACTGAAGCTACTCTAGAAACGAAATCCTCTCAGACCGCTGAAGGTGGCGATAAATACAAACTTTTCTTCGGTGCATCGCTATCCGCCGACCAGACGCCAGGCACCTACACCAACGACGTTCAAATTGTCGTTGGCACTACCCCAGCTGCTTAGATCATACAATTGGAGTACAGCCAAGCACTAAAATCCCCTTTGGGGATTTTAGCTTGTAATAGGCCTAGGAGTAAATTATAATCAAATAGATAATGTAGGAGGTCAATGAATCACAAGGAACGTCTTAAAAATAAAATAACTCTCATAGCTCTATCTATCGTAACATGTGTCATGTCGGTCATGCACATCGTGTCCATTACAGTTGCGGCTACTGTTCCGGATTACCGGCTGCAAATCTCGCCGACTCAGGCTAATTTTGAGTCCTTAAAACCCGGAGAACAATACCGTAAGTATTTTGAAATCCAAAACACCGGTCAGAAGGGATTTAAATATGAAATCTCAATAGCCCCATATAGTGTCACAAACGAAAGTTACTCCCCTGATTATACAGTAAGTAACGGATATACCGAAATCAAGGATTGGATCACTATAGATCAACCAACAGGTTACGTCGAAGCCGGCGAACGTTTCAAAGTAGAATATACTATTAATGTACCGAACGATGCCCCCGGAGGTGGACAAAATGCTTCAATCATGGTTGAGATGGTAAATCCAGATGACGGATTAAATGACTCTGGGATCATCGCCTCAAAACAAGTTGCCTACATCATCTACTCCAACGTCGAAGGTACCACTCGTCGCACCGGCGAAATCGTTACCAACAAAGTCCCTAGCTTCCTCTTTGATCCTCCCGTCGTGGTCAGCTCGACCGTAGAAAACTCCGGCAACATCTATACTCGCGCCAGCTACATCCTCGAAGTCAAAGCATTCTTTGGCGGCAACACCGTTTACACCAATGCCGACGATCCCGCAACCCTCGTTATTTTGCCTGAATCACGCCGTTACAACGAACTCACCTGGGAAGGCGCTCCCCAGCTTGGCCTCTTCAAGGTCAAGCAGACCGTCAAAATCTTTGACGAAGAGAGTGTCGTCGAAAAAATCGTCTTCCTCTGCCCGCTCTGGTTTATTTTCGCGATTATCCTCTTCCTCGCCATTGCTATTTTCTGGATCATTAACCGTATCCGCCACCGCAAAGACGACTAAAGAAGGAAAGATTAGCCGAGCTAAGCCTTTCTTTCTCTACTATACCGTGTTATAATCTCTACAAGGAAAGATTATGGTTACTAAACCTCTTAAAGTACAAAAACAAATTCCGCGGCTAACGATTGAGGATGCTAATCTTGTGCCAGCTGACAATAGGGGGGCTAATATGCCTCGGGATAAAAAAGCCGACTGGCAAAGGCGCATTAAAGCTATCGTTGAGAGACCAGAATATCGAGAGCAAACGACCCACTATTAATCATTGATCTGTAAACACGTTATTACTATCCAGGACAAAGATGGTCTTCGCACGGCCGGCATCTATAGTTTAAACGAAAAGCTATTCTCGAGCAAATTCTTTGCTCTCACCTAGCCCTTGCCAAACTCCTAGAAAAGTAGTAAAATGGTACAAAGTAGAAATTGCTATTAATACCAAAGGAGTTATAATATCATGTCTAACCAATTAGCCTTAGATAAGCGTGTTGCTGTTGGCAAAAAACTGAAAGCTCTCCGTGCAGCCGATTTGATCCCGTCTGTCGTTTACGGTGGCGCTGAGCCAATTTTGACCGCTTCTAATTACAATTTGACCAAAAAAGTTCTCGACGAAGCCGGTTATCATTCTCCAGTCACTCTTGACATCGAGGGTAAATCTCAGCTCGCCATCGTCAAGAACGTCGACATCGACCCAGTCAGCCGCCGCGTTATCAACGTCGAATTCCAAGCCATTTCTGCCGACCAGGTCGTCGAAGCTACTACCCCAATTCGCATTGTCAATTACGAACAGTCCGAAGCTTCGAAGTTGCACTATGTGCTTCTCCAGGTCATGGAAGAAATCGCAGTTAAAGCGAAACCATCCGACCTTCCGGAAGAGCTTATTGCCGACGGTGCCAAACTTGCTGGTCTCGATAGCAAACTCACACTTGCCGATCTCGAAATGCCTAGCGGTGTCGAGCTAGTCGACAAGGAACTTGCTACTACTAGTGTCATTGCTAACGTTTACGATCCAGCCGCCGAGGCTGCTGCTCGTGAAGCCGAAGATCAGAAGGCTGCCGAAGCCGCCGCAGCTCCTGCTGCCACTGAAGAAGGTGCTCCTGCTGAATCTGAAGAAGCCGAAAAAGCTGAATAATTCTAAGCCAAGACATGAGAAAACGCTGGACGATTTGTCCAGCGTTTTTTGGAGCATTACTTCGCTACTCCATTCTGTTTGACTTTGCTTTTTGCTTGTCTAGCCTACTTCGCACCCTCGAAGTACGGTTTCCGATCGCCGAGACGCTCAATCTGCGACCAGGCCGTAAATGCCGGCACCCTGAAGAATGCCCGATAAACTTCCACCGCCGCCTCCCGGCACAGTCCCTGTACCAGTTCATCTTCACTCGCTTCCGCAAGTAAGGTCTGAGCGCCACGCGCTACTACCGCATCGCCCCGCTCGTTCAGCCGCCACAGCACCGATGTAACCGCACAAAGAATCGCGGTAGAAAGTTCGCACTTCTTCGGACCGTGATAAATGTCTGGCTGCAGATAGAAACTCACTAAGAATCTCCCGTAGGTCGCGTTCAAGACCATCACGGTCAGTCCGCTCGTCCGGTAGATCCCCGTGGCCGGACGCATTACCTTGGCGTCAATTCCTCTCAGCTCCTGATATTTGCGCGCGTAGGGCGAATTATCATCGAGCTCCAGCATCGCATCGATCGCTTCGGCCGCCAGCTCATCACTCGTACGAGTCAGACACGGCCCCGGCCTCACGCAGGGGATCATAAACGGCCCACCCGCCAGATTCGCTCGCAGGATACAGTTCGAGTCCTCTCCGTACCTCTGACCGTCCAGGGTCAGCGTACCCTTCGCTAGCCTCTCCTTCTGGAACCTACCCAGCACCTGGTCAATTACCTCCATCAGGACCTGAATCTCCAGATTGCTGAGTTCCGACCGCGGGCTAGGATAGTACATCGCATTCGTGAACTGAGTCACCCAAGTCTCCCCCTTTCTCAAAAAGCCAAAACTTAAAGATCTAGAAAAGTGACGATTTTCTAATTATAACAAGTGTTATAATTATCGAACCTACCCTTTTCTACCCCTATTATATCATAACTAATTCTTGAGATAGCGTAGCGCCTCGACGTTGTCCTGCAAATGTCGTTTCAGAGCCGCTTGCGCCGCTTTTACGTTCTCGCGTTTGCCTTTCCAGGTCAGCATTGCGGCGTCTTGCAGAGCTCGCCCAAACGCGAACGTAATCGGCCAAGGGAAAGGCGCATTCTGACAAACCGCGGTCAAATTTTTCGTCGCCATCCGTGAATCCTGACCGCCCGATAGCAAGAGCACGCCTGCCGTATATCTTGGAATTGCATGCTTCAAAATCGCTGCGGTCGCCATCCCCACCTCGGCCGGCGTCATCTCAATCACCGCCTGTCGCCCGCCCGTCACCATGCTCGTCTTGATTACACATTTATCCAAATCGACATTTCGCCGCGACAGCTCCTCGACAATCTGCGTCAGTACCCGATCCGTCGTCTCGGCATCCGTCTCGATCGAATATCGCCCCCAGAGCATAATGTCCGATTCTACTACCGGCAGCATCCCCGCCAGCTGACATTCCTTCGCAAAGCTCGCCAGTGATTCAGCATTTTGCCGCACCGCGATATAAGTCGGCTTGTCTTCATCGATCCAAAATTCCGCTCGCCATTTCGCAAACCGAAACCCCATTTCATAATAATCGCGCAGTCTTTCCGCTAATCCATCGAGTCCCAAAGTCCGCATCTCACCCGTCTCGGGCAGTTTCGCCAGACCCCGGTCCACCTTAATCCCCGGAATAATCCCCCGGCTTGTCAAATACTCCGCATAATTTTGCCCCCGCTCCGTCCTTTCGCGCGCCGTTTCATCCGAAATAATAATTCCGCTCACGTAATTTTCCAGCTCTGGCGCCGTCAGGATCATCTCCCTGTAATCACGCCGCCTTCTCGGGCTCGTACCAATTTTGCAACCAATCATGCGCTGGTTCAACTTCTTCGACGATTCGTCCGCCGCCAGAATCCCCTTCTTCGGCACAAACAGGGAACGAGCAATCAACTTCACATTCTCGCGCTTCGCCAATTCGTCTTTCGCCAGCTCTCGCAATTTCGCCCCCGTCAGCGAACCTTCCAGCGTCGCATTCTCTGCGTTCAGTCGCGCCCAGAGAATCGCACTCGCCGCCGAACCTCCGACCGAAAGCACTCCCAGTACCGTCGCCACAATCGTCGAATAAACCGTCAAATGTGTCATCATATCCGTCCGACTCAGACTCCAGCTCTCTTCCGCCCCGCCCAGAGAAATCTTGCGCGGGCTAATATGGCAAATCAGCTGTGTATTCGGCTTATCAACCTCAATCTTGTCCACGATTTTTTCTTCGCTGTGCACTGCCGGCTCATCTTCCATAAACAAGACGTCCGCCATTTTCATCAACCGTTCTCCGGCCGGCGTCATCTCCCTCTCCGCATGCACCGCCAATTTCGTCGCTGGCGAAAACTTCAAAAAATTCTTTAATTCATCCACCAGCCGCGGCGAAACCATCGTCGAACGGTCGACCAGAATCCACTCCGGCGTCCCAGTCGGCATTGTCCAGTCCGTCACTTTCCGCGTGCTCGGCACAAAATAGGTAATTTTACCATCATGAGAAAAGATATAGCGATAATCCACCGGATCGTCCGACCAAGTAATCTCGCCCTCTTTAAACACTGCCTTCGAATTCAAAATCTCCGCTTCTACTCCCAAGCGACTCAGCACCGACATCGAAACTGCCGCTCCCCCGTACACACTTGTCCTCCGGAAAAAACTATGAGCCGTCCCATTAAACGCCAAATCCAGCCAGTCAATCCCTTTCTCGTCTGTCTCAAAATCATTCTGTCGATCGTCTAATTTTAGATATACATCTTTCAGGACATTCCCGATAATCAAAATCTTGCTCATGTCTATAGTATAGCACAAAAAAGAGACCCTTCCGAGCCTCTTTTTTCGAAAACTTATCTAGCGTACTTCTACGCGCACCCGTGGAACATTTTTTCCCGAGAAATGCGACTTCTTCGTCTTCACGAAAGTCACGACACCATCTTTCGCCGCATGGATCGTGAAATTGCGTGACATATAAGTGCCTTCACCAGCCAATTTGGTGCTACCAGTCTGACGTACGATCACTTCGCCATTCTTAACTTTCTGACCACCAAAACGCTTTACACCAAGCCTCTGACCAGCATTATTATGGATATTTTTCGCGGTACCGCCCGCTTTGACATGGGACATACTATTTCTTCCTTAAAACTAATATTTCTCGAGCAACCACCTGCCCCTCGCGATGAT
>CAZFGY010000005.1:0-27043 GCA_964518465.1 uncultured Candidatus Saccharibacteria bacterium
TAAATCATCCGAAAAAACTTCCGTGTATATAGTCGTAGCTTTTTCTCGTATAAAACTTGTTACCATTCTACTAGTATCGTATTGGTTGCTTTGTAGTATATATTCGTCATAAAGTTGTAGTACTTTATTGTAATTCAAGAAGTGTGATGCCCCACTATTTATTATCTCCTCATATTGTTGTAATGCATCTAATGCTTCGGCTTCCTCAATATTTAATTTATCAGCAATTCCTTCTGCATTACTCTCTAGCTGACGAATACTAAAAAACACTAGGTCGTATGCAATATCTTCTTTCGTAATAGTGACTTTCTGGCTTCCGCCAGAGGCAAATAGTGTTGAACACCATTGATCCAGTATCTGGTTAGATGACCTTACTAGATTGTTAAGCTGTTTCTCTGTAAGTATTTTCTCTAGTTTGTTACTTACAATGTGCCGCCGAGTCTCCCTATCATCTCCATAAAAATTAAATGCAGATATTTTTAAACGTGAAGTATCTAGCTCTTTGCCTGTTTTACTTAGAATATCGTCTACTAGTTTCTGGCATTCATTTGGCAGCTCGTTATATGAAAAAATATACTGTGCTTGTAAGTTAAACTCCGGCGAGTCGTTAGAAAATGGATTGCGCCCCGCAAGATTGGTAATATATAGATAATATTCAACGCCGCTCTTATTTACTTCGCTTAATGATTCTATGGCTTTCTTGAATTTTTTTCTTTTTAAGGACGTATCAGCCTCAAATGGTCTTTTAAATGCCTTTGCTTGTGCATATATAGTTTTGCCATTTTTCAGGATAACCTCTATGTCTTCGTCTTGCCCTTCAATTTTTATGCGATCCATGTTGGCGATCTCGGATAACATTAGATATATCCCAGCATAAATCTGGAATTCAAATCCAAACATAACCGCACTAGCATTCCTACTTCTCGCCATATCGCATATTATATCACAAATTCTATAATTGTCTATTCTCCCTCTAGAAACTTTGTTAAAGCCGAGCAAACCACGTCCGACCAGAGTTTATATAAATACGGTTTTAACGAGTTCGACCCTATTGTTATCAGCTCAAAAGTGCCACTGGCTACTAATTCCGCTGATCCCGTCCGCAAGGATGGGCTTTTGCTTTTGACAGATTACTTAGGATGCTTTTTGAAAAGATCGAAGATGAAGGTCGATAGAATAGCGAGGCCAAGGGCAATGAGCAATTCTACGGGAGTTAGTGGAGTCATACCAACGAGGCGGTTGAGAAATGGTACGTAAATTAGTAGCAACAAAACGCCGATAATAATACTATTGATGAGAAGGATAATTTTATCTTTGAGGTCGGTGATGAAGTTTTTGATAGCGAGCTCGTCAGATTGCAGAACATAAACCACAAAGATATTCGCTAGAACCAAAGTAGTGAAGGCAACACTTGTGGCGAGATTTTGAGCGGCGCTGGTTTTAAGAAGATAAAAGTATGCGGCGAAGGCCACTGCAAACATAGCGGAACCTTGGAAAATGCATTTGATGACCGTAGGTGTATTGAGTAACGATTCTTTGAGTGGGCGGGGCGGTTCGTTCATGATATTTTGGTCGGGCTTGATACGTTGGAAAATAATTGAGGAAGTTGGATCAATAATGAGCTCAAGTAATACTACATGAATCGGCAAAAGCAGGAGTGGTAAATCGACAAGAGGAATAATCAGAGATGCTAAAATGATTGGGATGTGAATTACCAGAATGTACTCGATAGCTTTTTTGATATTACTATAAATAACTCGGCCATTCTCAATGGCTGCGACGATGGTAGAGAAATTATCATCCAGCAAGATGAGATCGGACGCTTCTTTGGCAACGTTAGTACCACGTTCGCCCATGGCAATGCCAATCTCAGCTTTCTTGAGAGCCGGAGCGTCATTAACGCCATCTCCAGTCATCGCGACTACTTCGTGATTGCTTTGCAGGGCTTTGACAATGCGCATTTTATGGTTAGGGTAGACGCGCGCGAAGATATCAGTGGTTTTGACTTGCTCAGCTAGTTCCTCATCACTCATAGTTGCGAGCTCAGTGCCGGTGATAATTTTGCCATGATCACTGAGGCCGATCTGTTTAGCGATACCGGCTGCAGTTTTGCCATTATCGCCCGTAATCATGATGACGCGAACACCAGCAGTGCGGCAAGATTGAATAGACTTTTCTACACCAACCCGGGGAGGGTCGGCAAAAGCGATTAAGCCGACGAAATTGAGAGAGTTATCTTTAAGCTCGTTAGGGACACTGGTCATTCCCTCTTGTTTTGCAACGGCTAAAACGCGGTAACCACGTTCCGAAAAACTGTCGGCAGCTTTGATGATTTTTGCTTGCTCGGTTTGATCAAGACCGCAAAGTGGCAAAATACTTTCGTAAGCGCCTTTAGCGCATAGAATTTGGTTGCCATTAATATCCCAAATTTGTCCCATCATTTTATCTTCATTGTTAAAGGCATACTCGTGAATTAAGGGAAAATTGTAGTGCGCAAGGTCGACTCCTTTTGTATGCGCATATTCACTAATCGCAATTTCCATGGGATCGTAAGGGACCTGGTGGCAAGCAAGCAGAGAAATAAAGGGCAGACCAGGATCAGTTTCAAAAACGTCCTGAACGGTCATTTTATTTTGGGTGAGAGTACCGGTTTTATCAGTACAAAGTACGGTGACGGCACCGAGGGTTTCTACGGCTTTCATGTTGCGAGTCAGGGCATGTTGCTTAGCTAGCTTCCAGGCGCCCATAGCGAGGAAGACGGTAAGTACGACAGGAATTTCTTCGGGGATCGTAGCCATAGCCATGGTGAGGCCGGACAAAATAGCCTGGATAATGCGATCTTTAAAAATGAGAGTATCGTTATAAAAGAAGTTGACAATGGCCACAATTAAACAAAAGGTCAGGCTGATAATTGTACAAATAACTACTAGTTTATTGATTTGCTTTTCTAGAGGAGTTTTGGTGCGCTTAATTGATTGAAGAGCAGTGCCGATCTGACCATATTCGGTATTTTTGCCGACGGCCGTAATTCTAATGATAGCGGAACCGTTGGTGACATCGCAGCCAGCGTAACACATATTCAACTTAAAATGTCGGTCTGTGGGATCTTGGAGCTTTTTATAAACGACTTCGGATTCTCCAGTTAAGGCCGACTCATTGACACCGAGACCCTGGAGCCGAATAATTTCGCCATCGGCCGGGATTTTATCACCTTCTTCTAGTAAAACAATATCGCCGACCACTACATCTTTGCTATTAATTGCAATGCGTTTGCCACTACGCATGACGTCAACATTGATGGCGGATAATGTATCGAGAGCCTCGAGAGCCTTGTCAGTTTTTCGTCCTTGCACAAATTCGATGCCACTTACGAAAAACACCAAAATCAACATAATGAAACCGTCGGTAAATTCACCTAGGATAAAATACACACTCGCCGTAATGAGAAGTAACAAAAACATTGGTTCGGCAAGAACGTGAAGAACTTTTTGCAAAAGATTTAACTTGCGCTTTTGTTCTAGTTCATTAGAACCATATTGGAGGCGCGATCCCATTACTTCTGCATCGCTGAGACCATGTGGTAAGTCAGAAGTCTCTGGAGAAGCTGGCAAGTTATCTTGAGTATTTGGGTTTTTATCCATAAGTACATTGTATATTATAGCACCACTCGCCAAAAATAAAGCTACCGAGGCAGCTTTATTTTGTAAGAGAAGGGTTCGTTAGCGCTTACGACCAGAGGCTTTCTTTTGAAGCTTCTTAGTTTCCTTTTTGACGCCAGATTTGAGCTTAGAAACTTTTTTAGCTGCATCCTTTTTAAGTTTAGCGGCTTCTTTTTCGGTCTTTTTGAGACCTTTTTTGAGGTTTTTGCCAACTTTTTTGGCATCTTTTTCAATTTTCTTTTTTGTACTGTTTAGTGACATTTTTGCCCTCTGCTTATGTTTACAATTTATATAATAGCACTTTTGTAGCGACTAGTAATTAATTCAAAATAGCGATCATAAGGTTGAGATAACCGGCGAAGGTAACCCATAACAAGTAGGGCAGCAGAAGCCACATGACGGCGCGGTGATTTTTGAAGCCCCAGATCACAAGCGCAAGAATCATCGCCCAGAGCGCGATTAGCCAAATAAAGGCAAAAATGTGCCAGCCGAGGTTGAAGAAGAAAATTGACCAGAAAAAGTTAAAAATTAATTGAATGCCGTAGATGATGAAGAAGAAAGTTTTCTCTTTGGTGGTAATTTGTTTATTAGTGGGTGAAACCCAGACGATAAAACAGGCGATACCCATCAAGACATAGAGGATTGTCCAAGCAACTAGGAATAGCCAAGCAGGTGGAGCAAGAGGTGGCTGATTAAAGTTGCTAAAAGTCGCCATAGAATCACCAGCAATGAGAGCAGAGAAGCCACCTACGACAAGCGGAATGGCGATGGAAACTGCTAGCCGCCAGATCCAATCCCATGTAGCTAGTTTGGTTTTGTTTGATGCCCTTGTTTTAGTCATACTTAAACTCCTTATGGCTTAAGTATAACATTGATTGGCGCGGTTGGTGGGCGATATTACGTTTAGTTTATCAGTAATAATGACATGATATAATAATGACGTGATTAAATTTGATAATGAGCCAGCTTCTTTTCACCCGCCTAGCCTTAATTTTGAACGCAAATATTCTAATGCTTTATTGATTTTTGATGACGAGACATGGGAAGAGATTATCCTAAAAGAGGGTTTTAAAAATGCCCGAAGTAAGGATGGGAGAATTTATGATAATTTTTATGAATATGATCACGATATTCTTCTGGTCTACCCTAATACTGGTGCTCCAGCTGCGGTTATTGATTTTGAATTACTAATTGCAAGTGGACTTAAAAAATATGTAGCTTTTGGCACCTGTGGAGTATTTGATGCTAATATTGCAAAAAATAGTATCATTATTCCCACTTTTGCAATTCGAGAAGAAGGAACTAGCTATCACTATTTACCTGCAAGCGAAAACTTAAGGTTTTCTGATGAACAGGTAGAAGAGATGTTGATCTGTGCTCAGAAATATGATATCGCTTCTCACGAAGGAGGTATCTGGACAACGGACGCAGTTTATCGAGAAACCGAAGGAAAAATAAAAGCTATGCAGAAAAGGGGATGTATCGGTGTAGACATGGAGTTGTCAGCATTGATGGCAGTCGCTCGATACAGAGGGGCCAAGTTTGCACAATTTATGCTCGTAGATGATTTAGTACCTCACTGTTCAGTCAATCGCGAAACGGAACGAAGGGACAATCAAAAATATTTGCAATTGGCGCTAGACATTCTGAAGAACTTGTAAATGTTGTTCTAATACGAAGTCGATATTATTAGAGCCTATAACGCTCTTTGTCTCGTTATTTGTGTTCTTATTATATTAATTCTTATGCTGCTATACTTGGTCGGGGCTACCAGACTCGAACTGGCGACCTCACGCCCCCCAGGCGTGCGCGCTACCAACTGCGCCAAGCCCCGATTTGCTTGGTGGCGATCATCACCACTCTTAAATTTTATCACGATGGGCCTTTCTTGTCAGGCGCAAGCATTTTTAAGATGCGAGTAACTTAACACTGTGTTAAGTTACTGAAGAAAATGGCCATCTGGACGGGGCAAAATGCGCTATATTGGGACTGGGAAAGGTCAAAATATGTTAAAAGTTGTAGTTTTCGATTTGGGTTGGGGCGGTGAATTAGTAGCCAATTATTTAGATGAAGAAATCGGAGTCTTAGAGATTGTCCGAGTAATTGATTGGCACGATGCGCATAAATCTGATTATGATGCGTCAGAATTATGTAAGATCGCCGAGCGACAATTGCAAAGGTATCTAGGAAAAGTCGATTTGATTGTTTTGGGAGGTTATACTGTGTCAATCGCGCTCGACTACTTACGAAAACATTACCCAGAGCAAAAGTTTGTAGGCATGGGTATCAACTATTATCGTGTTTTAAAAACGCGTTGTTCTCCAGATAACGTGGCAATATTAGCAAACAAGACCTTAATTAATCATGCCACGTGCCAAGAAATTCGTGATTCCCTTCCCCTTGCGAAAATTATTATCCCCGATTGTTCTGGCTGGGAGGAGCTGATCGACGTCGGGGATATGTCGCTTGACGTACTATGGTCGGAGCTAGGTGAACATTTTCGATTGTGCAAGTTACCGCGGCGCTCTGTACCGCCGAATAATGCTGAGCTTTTACGCCCAGACACATTATTAATATTAAATACTCATTTTTGGGAAATTAAAGCAGACTTAGAACGTATGTTCGGTTATCAAGTAAGGATTCTAGACTTTCGTCAAAAGCTACTTCATGATGTCTGTGCGGCGTTAAGCTTGCGAGGTGTTGATGGATGCCGAAGCAAATAGTATACTCATGTTATGATCGTAATCACTTCAGGTAGCAAATATATTGATATTGACGCCTATGCTAGCTGTTTGGCTTATCGAGAACTACTGAATCTGCAAGGTCGCTCAGCGGTGGCCGTAAGTACGGCTAAGATTAATGGAAGCGTGACGCCTAGTCTATTGGCTTTGCCAGCCAAATTTGATAGTTATAAACCACAGCCTGACGATGAATTTGTAATACTCGATCTTTCTAACCCGGATTACTTTGATCGAGTGGTCGATAAAACACCGGTGGAGGTGATTGATCATCACTTTGGATTTGAGTCGATTTGGCAGAATACTAAGACGCGTTATCAAATTGAAGCGGTCGGCGCAGTGGCAACGATGATTTTTGAGAAGTATGTAGAGGCTGGGCTGGAGAATAAAATGTCGAACGGTATTGCAAAATTGCTGGCCGCCGCGATTCTGGATAACACGTTAAATTTCCGAGCGCGCATTACAACTGTGCGCGACCGTGAGGCATATAAATATCTGGCTGAGATAGCCGGTGTAAACGAGAATTATGTAGAGGAATATTTTTCTGAATGTCAGAAACTGATCATGAAGAATTTACCGGAAGCTTTGCGAAATGATACAAAAACAGAGCATCACGAATATGCACTTCCGGATGTTTTTAGCCAGCTGACCGTCTGAGACGCGGAGGCGATTCTGGGAGAAGAAAACTTAATACGAAAAACCTTGAATGAGCTTGGCGCTGATTGGCTGTTGAATTTGATCGCATTGGAGAATGGAAAAAGTTATATTTTGGTGTCTGGGAAAAATGTCCAGCAAGAAGTGGAGAGATTGTTTGGGCAAAAAGCCGTGAGAGAAGGTTTGGTCGTAGTCCAGCCAGCGATGCTGAGAAAAGAGATTATCAGAAGAGCTCTGGAAGAAATTGTGGTATAATTGACACGCATATTAAAAATAGATTTAGAGTAGGAGATGAATAGTTAAGACTTGGCGAACGGGAAGTTGTCGCCAGGGCAAAGCATGAGGCTGCTGATTTATCTTCGCATTCCGCTAATCGAGGCTTAAATTGCAAACGTTATTTTGCACCTTTATGGTCTCCTATTGGCGGGTAATCTGATCTGCTAAGAAAGGAGATTATGAGCAGAAATAAGAAGATTATCCTAGCCGCGACATTTTTAGCAATGCTAATCGTCTTGTCGCGCTTTTTGTCAATTAAGACACCTATCGTAAAAATAAGTTTTGGGTTTGTGCCCACTATGCTTTGTGCGACCTACCTTGGTTGGAGATGGACTATGCTTGTAAATGTTTTGGGGGATTTAATCGGGGCGTTGCTATTTCCGATAGGTCCATTCTTTGTTGGCTATACAATTACAACGGCAATAGCAGGCTTAATTTATGGCTTACTGCTATATAAAAAATATCCATATACTATGGCAGACAGGCAGTTTCTTGCACGCATTACAGTAGCGGTGATGCTGGTGGCGGTGGTAGTTAATATGGGGCTAAACACACTCTGCATGAGTTTGACATTAGATAAGGCTTTCTTGCCGCTGTTTGGAGCTCGGATCATCAAACAATTAATAATGATACCAATACATGTTATTGTATTTTTTATCATTGAAAAATCACTACGAAAAAGTGCGGCGTCATACTTATATAGCGGAGAGCCCGATGATAGTAATTAATGATCTTTCCTATCAATACCCTAGAAATAGTCGGCAGATCTTAAAGAGCGTTTCTTTGTCAGTCAGAAGTGGCGAGATAGTCGCATTAATGGGCAAGAATGGGTCTGGAAAATCGACTATAGGAAAGCTCGTCGCAGGCATATGTAGACCTCCTAAGAAACACGTGTTTGTCGATGGGCTGGATGTTGGTGTAAAGAAGAACTATCAGAAGATATTCGAAAAAATCGGTATAGTATTCCAAAATCCTGAAACACAAATCTTATTTAACAAGATAGATGACGAGATGGAGTTTGGGCTCGACAAGGATGCGAAACTGGATCGGCAAATAGACGACGCTTTAGATCAAGTTGGAATGTTAAGCCATAGGCAAGAGAACTTATGGGAATTGTCGTTAGGTCAAAAGCAAAGGATTGTCTTAGCGGAAATGTTAGTAAGAAAGCCAAAATATTTAGTATTGGATGAACCGACATCTATGATGGACGATGTTGGCAAAAAATCTATGTATATTTTAATACGAAGCTTATGTACGCAAGGTTTAGGTATATTATTAATCACAAATTCAACTGAAGAAGCAAGAATTGCTGACAGGATCTTAACTCTACAGGATGGCTTCATTTTATGATAGAATTTCTGGGTTTTCTATGTTTTGTGACGATGGTATTTATTTTACCTAGCACATGGTTAGTAATAAGTGGTGCTATTATACTAATAATAATCTACTCATTGATACGTAGAATAAATTTGTACAGAGTACTTAATTCGATAGTTAAAATCTCGCCTTTTATGCTATTAACATTTGTCTTTAATGTTTGGTTGGCGGACTTTGAAGTGGCGGTGTTTATTTCATTAAAACTTTTGCTGGTGTGCTATACTACTTTCGCGTATGCGCAAACTTTAAGCGTACTGAGCTTCGCAAGAACAATTGCCAAGATCTTATCTCCGCTTCGGGCCGTCAATCTGGATGCTAATGAAATAACTTTAATTATTGCATTAGCTTTGTCGTTGATACCAATCATACGCAAGGAACTAATGGAAGTAAAATGTGCAATTAGAGCTAAAGGTATGACAATTAATCTCTCCACTGCTCGTATTGTAGTCATCTACGCTTTAACGAGATCTTTTAGGCGAATTGATGAATTAGATATGGCATTACGTGCAAAAGGTGTTTTTAGCTAGAACTTTAGTGAAGCGACACTCTACCCATTGACAAATATGATAATCTGTGATACAATGAGAAAATAGGGCAGGAAGACTGCCTGAAGGGTGGTTTTTGTGTTCGACGCTAAAAAGCGGGAACAGGTTCTTTGAAAGGGAGTGACAGTAATCTGAATTTAGCAGAAATCCAAGGACCAAATTTAGGAGGAGGGTAAAGTGGTTAAAATGGGTAAAATGGGCATTATTCTGGCGCTGATTCTGGTAAATACGCTGAGTTTTGCGGTGATGCGGCAAGTTTGCAAACCGCAGACAAAGCTGCAGGTTCTGCGCAAAGCTGGCAGTACGGAGCCGACGAATTATTTGTTGGCGGGCATGATGAACCAACCGGAAGGAGCTTATGAGTTCCTGATTAATGAGTTGGAAGGGGGCATAGTTTTAGTCAAATACGACCAGTGGGGGTTTGATCCGGAAGAAATGATGCGAAGTATTCTGCTGCATGCTTGGAATAACTACCGCAATGTGGTCTATACACTCTCAGTGTCAGACCATGTTGGGCGTCGCCTTGAGCGATTTTTGTCCGAGCATGATCAGATCGTCGCGATCAACCCTTGCCCGGCTCGCGAAATTCTGAATTCCAATACCCTTAGTCTGGTCACGACGGTAGAGCCGCTGCTAAGAGCGGGCTGCTATCTACTGGGCTGGCTAAGCGTTGTGCCGGTCGTGCCGACAGCAGGTGGACCGTATTCGCTCATGTTAATTGCCGATCAGCTGAGCGTCATGGTACATGACGAAAACGCGGGTCGGGAGACGGGTAGAACTGTGGCCGTAGTGCAGAGTAGCCAGGATCAGTTCCTGGCAAGTACGACGATGGATGAGTTCTTTGACGGAATTCCGATCGTTGTTGCGAATGCGGCCCATGGCGATACGGTGGGGGCGGCGAATGAATACTACTGCGCCTGGAAAAAAGTGATGGAGCTAGTTCCTAACTGACTGTACACCCTAAAGATGAAAGCCCTCCGGGAAATCCGGAGGGTGTTTTTTAATTCTGCTTTTTAGGAGTTTCTGGAGAATCTTCGCCGCGTTTGAGAAAGGCGATGATTTTTTCGCGTTTCCAAGCGAAAAGCCCGAGAATGATCGTGCCAGCTACGGCGGCGATGATGACCATGGGCAGATTGTCGCTGAGACCGGCGCCGAGATAGTTAGTAAGAATAATGGTCGGTAAGCGGCCGATGGTCGCGATGAGCATCAACTGTTTGATAGGCAGCTTCGTGAGGCCGGCAATGTAGCAAATGATGTCGTCGGGGAAGCCGGGCAAAAGAAAAATCGCAAAAAGGATAAAGGGGGCGCCCTTGGCGTTAATGATGAAGTCGAACTTTTCGACGGCGGATTTTTTGAAGATTTTTTCGATCAAGGGACGGCCAAAGCGTCGAGAAATCAGAAAAACAAGCCAGAAGCCAATCAGACTTCCGATAGTTGTCCAGAGAATGCCCCATCCACCAAAGAGAAAGCCGCCAATACTGCCAACGACTTGGCCGGGGATCGGGGCGACCACGGTTTGGAGGATTTGGAGCAAAATGTAAACGAGAGGACCAAGTGGACCGACTTTCTCGACTAGGGCGACGATTTGGTCGTGATTAGTGAGGAGTGAAGTGAGCGGGCCGCGAAAGGCTATATCCCAAAATAGATAAGTGATGGCAATGATGATGACGAGTGCAACGAGACCAACTTTAATATAAGTACTGCGAGAAATGTGTTGTTTGAGCGGTGTGTCATCGTCAGGGTGATTGGACGCGGTGCGAGGAGAAGAACTACTTGGCATATTCAACCGCACGAGTTTCGCGGATGACGTTAACCTTGATGATGCCTGGGTAGGACATGGTAGCTTCAATCTTGTTGGCAATATCGCGGGCTAACTTCAGAGCGGAGAGATCGTCAATTTGCTTTGGTTCGACAATGACGCGAATCTCGCGGCCAGCAGAAATGGCGTAAGCCTTGTCGATGCCAGGAAAGCTGGTGGCAATATTCTCAAGATCACGCATGCGTTCGGCAAAGTTTTCGGCCGAAATGTTGCGAGCACCAGGGCGAGCAGCGGAAAGTGAGTCAACGATTTTGACGATGACGGCTTCGGGAGTGGTAGGCTCAATATCATCATGATGGGCAGCCATGGCGTGAACGACGTCGTCAGGCATGCCGTATTTTTTGGCAAGTTCGGCACCGATTTCGGCGTGCTTCCCTTCGATTTTGTGAGTAACGGCTTTGCCAATGTCGTGAAGCAAGGTAGCAGTCTTAGCGACACGCTTGTTAGCGCCAACTTCTTCGGCAATCATGCCGGCAATGTGAGCCATTTCGACAGAGTGAAGGAGGACGTTTTGGCCATAGCTAGTGCGGAATTTGAGCTCACCGAGTAAATGCAGTAGCTCACGCGGAATGCCAACTACGCCGACTTCGCGAGCGGCATCTTCGCCGGCCCGGACGACTTCTTTCTCGATTTCACGCTCGGCTTTGGCGACGGCGTCTTCGATGGAACTTGGGTTGATACGGCCATCCTTCATGAGGCGCTCGAGAGCATAGCGGGCGACTTGGCGACGAATCGGGTCGAAGCTAGACAAAACAACCATGCCAGGAGTGTCATCGACCATAATGTCGACGCCGGTGGCGCGCTGCAAAGCTTGGATATTGCGACCTTCTTTACCGATAATGCGACCTTTCATATCATCGTCAGGTAGTTTGAGTGCGGTCACGGTGCGGTCGGCAGTTACTTCTGAGGACATACGCTCCATGGCGGTCAGGAGAGCAGCTTGGGCAGTTTCATCAATGTCATGCTTGATTTCTTTCTGTTCTTTGACGACGAGGTTGGCAAGGTCCTGACGAATGTCGCGTTCAGTCATTTGCATGAGTTTTTCGCGGGCATCTTCTTTAGAAAGACCGGCGATTTTTTCGAGTTTTTCCTGCTGACGGTTACGGATGTCGCGCACTTCGATCTTGAGATCGTCAAGTTCTTTTTCTTGCTTAGCGAGGCGTTCGGTTTTTTTCTCGAGTTGATCAAGCTTGTTGTCGAGATTGTTTTCACGTTCGGTTAAGCGATTCTCGGTGTTTTTCCATTCGCGGCGGCGCTCGGCTTCTTCTTGGCTAGTCTTAGCAGCCATGTCGGCAGCATCGTTTTTGGCTTTGAGGACAATGTCGGAAGCTTCGTTTTTGGCTTTACGGATCAGATCGTCGGCTTTGTTCTTGCCGCCGTTTTCATTTTTCTTATTATATGCAAAGATACCGCCAGCGCCGGCAGCAGCACCGAGCACGAGAGCGATTATAACTACAAATACGTTCATAAACGCACCTTTCCTAATTGTTTGTCGATATTTTCCTGATACCGACGGGGTAACAAATAAAATATAAAATTAATAAAAGTTTCCGTATATATTATAGCATAGATTATTTTTTCGGGGAAGAGATATTGGCGGGGCGCCCATATTCAGGGAGAATGATTTCGTGGAGGTTGCCGTGGTGGTCGTAGAGCGGAATTTGGAGCTCGTGAGCGAGCGTATTGACAATGGCGGCGCCGATGCGTAATCCTGTAAAAGAACCTGGCCCAGAGTAGTAGGTGATTTCGGAAATATCTGCCCAGTCGGCGGAATTTTCGAGAAGTTTGGCGTGAATGAAGCGCAAAATGCCTTCGGCCATTTCATGACCTGCAGTCCAAGTATACTTTCGATCATTGAGATGTAGTTCACAAACGTCAGTGGAAGTGTTGAGATAAAGTTTAATTTTCATGGGCGCCTCCTCTCGTAATCTTAACGGAACGCGAGCCATCTTCGAGTAAGGTGAGATCGAGACGAATTTTCGAGGCGGGCAGCAGATCCGCTACGCTGTCACCCCATTCAACCACAACTATGGAATGGGGGCTGTCTAGGGCTTCAATTAATTCTTCACGCATAATGCCAGGGTCGTTCAGACGGTAAAAATCGTAATGAATTAATTCCCCGCTGGTCTGTTTAAAAATGAAGGGGTAACGCTTGGAAAGGGTGAAACTAGGGCTGGTAACGGGCTCTACAATACCGAGACCAGCTGCTAAGCCGCGAGTAAAAGTGGTCTTGCCGGTGCCAACGTCACCCACCAGTTCGATGACGGTGGGGAGGGTGAGTTTTTGCGCAAACTGACGACCAAATTCGAGCATTGCTGATTCAGAGGGGATTTTCATTGGTTTTATTATAACATATTTTCTTGATTTTCGGGAAAAGTAGGAGAAGAATGAGTGGAAGATAGAGCAGAAAAATCCGTGTGTCGGAGGTGGGGAGATTGAGAACAAACATAGTTTGTTGACTGAGTAAATTAACCACGAAAATATGGAAATCAAGAAGCCAAGTGGCAAGCTGGGCAATGATACTCGCGAGCGGAGAGAAGAAATTCGTGGCGGCGACAAGGGCGAGAAGGAGCATGGCATAGGGCAAAGTGGGCAAGATAAAGAGATTAGCCACGAGAGAAAGGAGCGAAAGGGCGCCGAAGTTGTAAATGAGAATGGGGGCGCAAGCAAGGCTAGTCGAAATGCTAGTAAGTAGCATGGAGGCGAGCCAAGGTGGATGTTTACCGCCGTAGAAAAGTTTTTGAAGGTATGGAGCGACAAGTAGAATTCCGGTAAATGAGGCAAACGAGAGTTGCCAACCTAGACTCAGGAAATTGAGTGGCGTAGTGATGAGGGTGAGAGTGGCGACGAGGAGAATGAGTCGATGAGGTGGAAATTTGCGCCCAAAGTAGCCAAAGAGTAGAAAGATGATAGTGACAAGAGCTGCGCGCGTCATCGAGGGCGTAAACCCAACGATCAGTACGAAAGAAGCGACCATGAGGAGAGTGGCGAGGAGGCCAGCGAATTTGGAGATTTTACCGAAAAGTTTTTCCGCGGCGCCAGTCAAGATAGCAAGATGAGCGCCAGAGGCTACGATGACATGGGTCATGCCAACGGTGCGTAAAGCCTCGGAAAAATCTTTGGAAAGACCAGATTTAAGCCCCATGAGATAACCTAGTCCGAGATCAGCCTCCGGAGATGGAACGTAGGCACAGATAAGATCGGTAATGAGTTGTTTCAAATTCGCAAAAAGATCACCTGGCTCTGGGCGTGTAAGGTTAAGAAGCTGAGGGCGATATAAACTGCCGGCAAAAGTCCCGAAACCTGCGCCAAGTTTACCGGTAAGCGTGACTGCGTCGGAGCGTTTCAGCTCGAGTGAGGTATTGATTTTAACATAAAGTGTGCTGGTAAGTAAGGTAGCTAGATCGTGATCGAGATGCTGTAAATAGGAAAGCTGGAAGGTGACTTCGGAGCCAGAGTATTCGGGGTCGTTGATGATTTTCCCAGCGAAAGTAACCTGCTGACCGGTAAGACCTTCAAGATAGGATTGACCAGTGAAATCGGGTAAGAGACGGAGATTTGCAAAAATTAAACCGGCGACAAAGGCTAGTAGGATGGTAAAACGGCTAGCATGAAGAAAACTGATCCATAAGAAAACGATAGCGATGAAAAGAAAGAAGCTTGGTAAAATATCGAGTTGAAAAAGTACGGTCAGAGCGGTAGCGAAGATGAAGCCTGCACAGCAAGCGTAGAAGCAATAGGAGGGATGGATGTGGCGCTGAAAAAAGTCGAGCATGCCACAGAGTCTAGCACACTTTGAGGATTTTTAACAAGCATAAGAGGGATGGAAAAACTTGCGCAGAAACTGTGGAAGAAAGGAATACCACGGTCGGCGGAGAGGGCGAGATGCAAAAGTGTTGGGGCTGAGTTCGTCGATGGCGAAAATGGTGCCGGTGGACCAGAGAGGGTTGGGAGTAGATTCATCAGCACTCCAAAGTGACTCAGCAAAGGCAAGGGCAGGATTTTCGGTGGCAGGCTCGAGATGAGCCAGTGCCGCGACGATCTTAAAGCAAACTTCATCGACGGCGCTTTGAGGAGCATCGGGACGAAGAAGGAGAAGCTTGGCTTGGTCGAGTTGATCGAGAACGTGGTTATACGATGAAATAGAGTACTTGGTGAGATCAAGCGGATAAATGACGTCGATGGCCTCGCGTAGTAAGGACCAATCGAGAGTTGGAGTTTCCTGAGGTGGAAGCGGAGTCGGCACAGGATAAGATGTGGTCGCCTGAGGCAGAGGCGATGGCTCGGTGATAGTGGTGACGGGATTCGTAACGGGAGTTTCCGAAGGAGCAGAGACCTGGTCTGGCTCTGATGAAGGTTCTTGCGCAGGTGAAGAGGTAGCTTCGGAGGCGAATTCCTGGAGAATGGCGCCGTGATAGAAAAGTTGGTCAAGCTCGGCGTCACTTAAGGAAAGTTCGTTACGCTCTTCTAGACCTTCGAAAGCTTCGAGCAGATCGGCAGCGGCATCGCGAATTTCCGCAAGCGCAACGTTGTCGTCAAAGAGGACGAGTTCGATGCGAGTCAGAACGTCCTGGAGATGCGCATAGCCAACATCGTAATCTTCAGCTTTGAGCTTACGAATATCGATTACCGCGTCTAACAAAGCAGCTTTGGTGGAGAGACGCTCGATTTCGGCAGGAGGAAGATTAGGATCGAGAGGTGGGACAGAGGTAAGTTCGGGCTCCGGCTCGGCTTCACGCGCTTTGGCGGAGGCGGGCAGGGCGGGAGGAAGTCCGGTTTCTGGCTTAGGGTCTTGTGGCGTGGTGGCGGGAACTGCTATGGCTTGGGGATCTGGCTCGGGCTCCGGCTCAGGGAGAAGCTCGATCTTAGGATGAAGACGCTCAAGAAAATGAGCGACGTCGGTACCGAAGCTCGCATCGTCCTCGATATGAAGGTGTTTCTTCAATGAACGTTCGATGACATGAGCAGGAGCGCAAAAATCTCCACCTTTGATGACAAAATTTTTCAGGGCGCTAGCATCGCCAGCAATGGCTGAGCTATGTTCACTGACATAAGCACCGCCATCGATGGCGAGATTGAGCGTAGCGAGTTCGCTAGGTTCAAGCCGAAAAGTTGCGTGAGGCGCGTGACCAGTAGTAATGACCTCAGTGTGCGAAAGTTCGATGGTGCCGGCGCGAGCAGTAATACCACTAGCACCAGAAAGCTTAGCGGCGGCGATTTTCCAAATGCCAATACCGGCAGCTTCGATGGCCGAACCGAATTTTTCGTCAGAGATAATATTGGCGCTGCTTTGAATATTAATTGTCGGGAGATGTCTTTCATCGCCACGAATGCCGCTAGCAAGACAAATACCATCGCGGGCATAAATCGTACCGCCAAAATTAACGGTCAGACCATAGGCAACACCAAGGCTTGGAGAAATTAAGATACCGTAAGAATCAGGCGCAAAAAACCGCACACCTTCGTCGACGGTCAGGCTGGTGTAATAGGGCATCTCTGTGCTGATGGCGCCGAACATGCGGACTGCGACACTGCGGCTGCCCATAGCGAAAATGTTGCCTTTGCCGGTAAGAGTGACTTCGCCGCTGCGGATGTCAAGAACGTGCGCGCCAGAAGTGCTTTCTTCAGAAATGATGCTATAACCGTTGAGGTTGATGGCAATATCATGGTTGATGGCAATATCTTCGGGGGCGATGATATTGGCGCCAAGTGTGATCTGGACGACTTCGGACTTGAGGGCGGCAACCAATTCGGAATAACTTTTGATGCAATCTTCGTCAAAGTCGGCGTGCTTTTTGCGGCGACGAGGCTTCTTGACGAGAAGAGTCGGCATGGGGATAAGTGGCATAGGAATGGAAGGAGTAGGTGGCTCGGGAGGAGTAGGGAGAGATTTCGGCATGACAGCATGTCGAGCAACTAATTCGCTCGACTGTGGACGAGTAGATTTAGAAGCTTGACGCGATCTGGAAGTTGATTTCTTACGGGTTTTCGATAAAGGCAATTCAACTTCAAGATAAGCGAGGGCTTCGGATAGTTCCTCTCTGGCTTTGGAGTCAATAGAGGTAGATTTCCTGCGCATGTCGGAATTTCTCTCTCGGCAAACAGATTTGCCAAATTTTGGTATAACACCCACCTATAATTCTATATTAGCACACTTTCAATAAAAAGTCAATGGTTGGTACATATTTTCGGGGCGCCTGGTAGCTGAAGGGTAGCAAAAACCTCCGGGTTTGAAACCGGAGGTTTAAGCTTAGACTAATTTAGCTTTGGGCTAAATTACGCTTCCTTGGAGCGGCGAGCGTTGCGGTAAGCAACGATACCAGCACCAGCAGCGGTCAAAGCGGTAGCGATACCAGCCATGATGGAGACTGCGGTAGAAGCATTGTTGTCTTTGATGTTAAGGACACCAGCACCTGGGACGAGGACATTGTTGTCTTCGACAACAGCGTAAATGCTGAAGTGGTTGGTGGTGAAGGTAAAGGTCTTAGCATCTTTGTCGTACTTGCTGTCTTTGACGAGGTCAAGTTTGCCTTCATCATTGACGTGGTAGACACGAGCCTTGGTGCCATCGATACCTTCTGGAGCCTTGATGGTCACAGTGACGGTACCTTCTGGGTTAACAACGTTACCCTTGGCATCTTTGAGGTTGATGTCGTATGCACCATACTTGAAGTCCTTGAGAGCTGCAATAGCTTCTTTGTAGACAGCAGCATCAAGGCTGTACTTACCAGCTTCGAATTTACCAGTGATGGTAGCAAGACCATTCTCACTAGAGATCGTGGTGGTGGTAGCTGGGGTGTCTGGGGTTGGAGTGGTGGTGCCGAGATCAGTGCCGGTAGCTTTCTTGTAGGCTTTTTGAAGAGCGACAAGGTTAGTGCCATTAGTCGTTTCGTCGTTACCTGGGGTAACATTGATGGCTCTTGCCAAGGCTTCATAATTGGTCTTCATTTCGGCTTTGCTGGTAGCATTGAGTGCTGGGCCTGCTAGAGCGACGAGAGCAGCAACTGGACCTGTTGCGCCATCGGCGGCAAGTTTTGTGCCAGCAGCGCTATTGATGACGTCTGCTGATTGATAACCCCAAAATGTGAGAGCTGCTTTTAGCGCATTGACGTTCTTAGTTTGATTCGTTTTTGCGTCGTTGACTGTCTTGACCGCCCCGATGAGATCGGTATAGGCGTCGTATTCATCGTTAGCTTCAATCGCGGTAAGAAGTGCGCCTGCATCCTTAGCGGCTTCTTCTTCAGCTGTTAGGGTTACTGTAAGACCTGCTGCTTCGACTAGGCTTTTGAGAGCATCGAAACTGCTTGGGTTGGTCTTATTTTCTACGGCAGCTTGCAACGCTTCGAATGCCCTGTATTCGGTTGGGGTCTTCGTAGCAACTGCAACAGCAAGAGCGTCATCTAATGTAGTTTTGACTGCATCGCCTGTATACTCATCATTGACAGCAACAATGGCGCCGTTCAAGGTACTGAGCAACGCTGTTTGGTTCATGTCTTTATATGTAGTCTGGTCTGCCTTAGCTGCTTCAACTAACACATTGTAGTTAGTGTATGGCGTGCTTTCAGTTGCTTTTTTGATAGCAGCTTCAAGCTCTGCTTTTGTAGCAGTTGTAGCTGGGGCGTCTACTGAAACAGCGCTAGCTGAATTAGTTACGACACCAGCGACTGGAGCGACAACACCCAAAGCGAATGCTAATGCGATAGCACTCAGAATTTGAGCTTTCTTCATTTGATATTCTCCTCGATTTAATTTATATCTACTTCTGATTTTACGCGATTTCGGGAGAATGTCAAGCATTTTATGTGGATTATTTTTAAAAGTAGCTATCTTAAAATGCAATTTTCGTGGAATTTGTTGTAAAAATTACAACAATTAAGTTTGGTGAGGAGATTAGTGCTTTGGAAAAGAAATACCGTCTGTTATGCCAATTTGTGGAGTGATCGGCGAAATATTGGCAGCCGGTAAGGGCGCAATTGGTGGAATCGGCGCTATTTTTGGAATGCGTGGCATTGGACTTAAGATATAAGATTCCTTAAGGATATATAGATGACCGTTTATTTCATTGAGCTTGCCGCAATATATGCCATTTTTATCCCAAACGATTTCGTTTTCTATCCAACCGAGATACTCTCCATCACGAGAAAATATATTATCAGCGGATATAAATCCTAAATAATTACCATTTAAAAGGAAGATGTATGGCATAGGATTACTCATTTGTCCTCCTGCTTTTTCTTATTATTTTTATTGGGGATTTTATTCGTGCGCTCAGGAATATAATACGCTGGCACGGCATAGCCGATGCCTAATTGCAAGTTATTGATAATCGCGTGCGAAACTTCTATCATATCCAAACCGCATACTGACACAAGACCGCCGGTCGGTAGTTCTCTCATCTTTTGTAGTATATTGGAGTTTTCCTGGCGCATGGAGTTGATGACCCCGATAACTTCACCTTTCATATTCATTAGGGGGCCGCCGCTATTGCCAGGATTTACTGTGCCATCTAGGCTATATCGGCTCATACCGGTTGCATCATTGACTTTAGACGATATAATACCACAGTGTGTCATTAAAGTATTGATTGCAAGTGGGTAACCCGCAAAAAATATGCTCATTCCTTCTAGGACGTCGTCGGGCTGTTTGCTTGGAGAGAGCGGTTTACGTTTTTGCTCCGCATCGTCGTAGGCAAGCAAGGCGATGTCGTGCTCATGATCTAAAAGCACGATCTTAGCTGGGACCATTGGGTCAGTATCTTGGAACTTCAACATAATGCCATCTATATTTTCACCCCGTACAACATGGGCACAAGTCACGACGGTCCCAAAATCTTGAAACACAAAACCACTGCCGGTACCCACAATATTGCCATTGCTGATGGCAAAAATCATAGGTATGCTCGGCTTGATATCCTGGATGATGTTTTCGAGACTCATATCTTATAAGTAATTATACCAAAAATACTATCTCTTGGCTAATGGACGACGTTTCCCAGTACCCTAGACGAGGAGAAGAACGAGTAGATATATAAATTAAATCGAGGCTCAAATTGATATACCAAACGGAATTTCTCTTTGAACTGATTTGTGTCCTTCGAGATCGTCTAAGGTACTGGGGAGCCCTAGGCTTCCCTAGGGCTCAGTTATTGAAGAGAACTAGATTCTCTTACGCTTCCTTGGAGCGGCGAGCGTTGCGGTAAGCAACGATACCAGCACCAGCAGCGGTCAAAGCGGTAGCGATACCAGCCATGATGGAGACTGCGGTAGAAGCATTGTTGTCTTTGATGTTAAGGACACCAGCACCTGGGACGAGGACATTGTTGTCTTCGACAACAGCGTAAATGCTGAAGTGGTTGGTGGTGAAGGTAAAGGTCTTAGCATCTTTGTCGTACTTGCTGTCTTTGACGAGGTCAAGTTTGCCTTCATCATTGACGTGGTAGACACGAGCCTTGGTGCCATCGATACCTTCTGGAGCCTTGATGGTCACAGTGACGGTACCTTCTGGGTTAACAACGTTACCCTTGGCATCTTTGAGGTTGATGTCGTATGCACCATACTTGAAGTCCTTGAGAGCTGCAATAGCTTCTTTGTAGACAGCAGCATCAAGGCTGTACTTACCAGCTTCGAATTTACCAGTGATGGTAGCAAGACCATTCTCACTAGAGATCGTGGTGGTGGTAGCTGGGGTGTCTGGGGTGGTGATAGCACCAGCCAAGAGGTCGGCGACAGTCAACTTGTTGTTGCCAGTAGCGGCTTTCATGAGCTGAAGAAGACCCTTAGGGGCATCGTCAGAATCAATCAACTTATATAGATCCTCTGGGGAAAGACTATCGATATTGTCTTTAAGATCAGTTTCTACCGAGTTAACCCCGCTAACTACGGCTGCCCAATTACCATACTTGGTTGCATTGGCATCATTAGCGGTCACATCACCTTGTGCTGTACCTTGAGCGAGAGCGGACAACTCAGCAAGAGTGTCTACATCGTCATCAATTTCGATACCAGCGGCCTCCAAACCTTCGCGCATAGCCTTATTAAGGTCTTTGGTGTTGTTTGCCATTTTAACTGCAGTATACAAATCTGTGTAGTTTTTCAGAGTTGCTTCTGTTTTATTGTTTAGGCCATCCAATTTATGATCAGTTTCTGCAAATTTGATCAAAGCAGCAATGTTGTCGTTTTCGCCTAATTTTGCTTTCGGATCAATGTCAGTAATGGCCTTATAGAGTGCATTGAATGCTTCGCCGTCAGTAGCATCTGATGCAGCTTTTTTGGCATTAGCAATAGCATTAATCAAAGCGACCCATTTTGTATAGTCGCCGTCTGTAGTGACGGTAGTGATTAGTGAATCTAAGCTCGCACCAGTATTGTAGCTAATTTTAAGAGTGTTCATTGCACCCTTAACTGCGTCAGCTGCGACATCAATAGAAGCATATGCTGTAGCACCATCGGCGCCAATTTTAGCTGCAGTGATGTCAGCAACGCCTTTGACTAGCTTCTCATAAGCTACGTAAGTGCTGTTACCTTTTACGTAATTGACAGCTGCTTTAACTTCTGTATCTTTAGCTGTCGTCTTTTCTGCCTCATCCTGCGTACCAGCGATGCGCATTGGACCATTAGCATATGTGCCAGCAACTGGAGCAACTACGCCTAATGCAAAGGCAAGAGCGATAGCAGCCAGAATTTGACTTTTCTTCATTATTGTTCTCCTCAATAATTTTAATGTTAACTAGTCCCATTTTATCCAATAAAAAAAAAAATGTCAAGCATTTTACGGCAAAAAAGTGGAAAAATGTGGCAAAAATGGGCGTTTTTGGGTGAAAAATTGACAAAAATACTGATTTATTTTGCTAAAATTAGCCAATACGGTTTTCCCAACGAAACGTTCACATGAACGTTTCTAAAACTGTCTCACCCCTGTTGGGTAATGCTCAGAAACTATCACGTGAACGTTTTGCGCGCGCCGGAGCAATGCATCCACAAACCTATTATCTAGGTCTTCGTGATACGGCTGCGAATGCCAGATATTCATCTCAGATTGCTGCTGGATCTAAGGCATCTTATAGTACTATTTTTGGTCCATATACCATAGATTGTTCTTATTCGGGTCATCGCTTTCTTGGTTTCTCCCTCCGTTGCCTTATGCTACTAGGATAGGAAGAATGACAAACTCCCTCCGTTGCCTCTTGCTAGGCTGATCTATGGAAAAGGCAAGACGAAGGATTATTTTCTTTTGATAGTTTTCTTGGGGGCAGTGGTCTTTTTGCGGGTAGTGGTAGATTTGGAAGTGCGACGAGCGGTGTTTTGGCGACGGGTTGCGGCGTTCGCGCGGGCGAACATGGCTTCTTCCTTCATAATACGATGGTGGACAAAAATACAGCGGATAAGAATACCAAGTGCGACAATGGCGCCAGCAATAACAGCAGCGGTAGTAGTAGCGACAGCGGCAAGAGCCTGAGGAGCATTGTTAACACCGCTTGAAGGTGAGTCGGCGGTAGGTTTCTCGGGTTCAGCGGGGGTGGTAGTCGGTTTGACAACCCAAGTGACTTTACCATCAAGATTTTCTGAATCGTACTTTTGGTCATCAGAAAGATACGCGGCGATATCGGAATTGTAAGTACCACCTTTGAGAGAAACGGCTCCAGCGCGAAGATCGGAGAAAACTGGTTTCGTGTCCGCGGCGACAAATTCCCCACTAGTAATCGTCAGGCCGCTGAGAGCGGGAGCGGCGCCTTGATCGCTGTATTCATAGAAGACGGAGTTGTGGTCACTGGTGTACTTGCCGCCGTTGATAGCGATTTTAACAGATCCGGCGTAGGCGGAATGGTCTTCAATCTGGAAAGTGGCGCCGGTACTGTCGATACTGCCGTTGTGAGGGGTGCCGGTGGCAGCAGCGCCGCTGGCGATGACGGTGCTATGGCTAAAGTTAAAGATACCAGCTTTGGCGCCGAGGCTGGTAGCACCGGCAATGGTAGCAGATTTGATATCCCAAAAACCATAACCAGCAGCATAGATAGCAAAACCGTCGACCGAATTAGCTTTGATGGTCGCGGCGTCTTCAATAATAATACTGGGGGCGTTGGTTTTGTGCTGAATATTCCCGTTAATCGTGAGGCCTTGATAACCGCTGACGGTGCCTAGAATATTAACTTCAACGCCGTAAGCGACCTTGGCGGTGCCACTGTAGGAGATGAAAAGACCGTAGCTATCTTCGTCGGCGAGAGCTTCGAGGGTGACTTTCGGGCCGACGGTAAAGATGGTGAAATCTTTGGCTTCGGGATCGGTAGAACCGTAGAGACGGACGGCGGCGGCGCCAGCACCACTGGCGACGATTTTGCCATTCCCAGAGAGGCGGACGTCGCCTTTGTGTACGTCGAGGAGACGCGCGCCAGCGACCAAGGAGCTGATGTTATGGCCGTTCAGATCGATTTCTAGATTGCGATTAATGAAAATATTATCAGTCGCGATGATGTCGGCAGTGAGGGTGATTTTAGTGATGTTTTGATCGGCAATGGCGGCGATGAGCTCGGTAAAAGTCGCGACTTCAGGAGAAGGGGTAGCCTGCTCAGACGATGTAACGTCAGTGGTAGCTAAATCAACAGGGGCGTCGTCGGCAACAGGAAGAGTTTCGTCAGGCTCGGCAACACTAGGGCTATCTTGAAGAGTTGAAGCTTTGACGCTGGAATCGGAATCGAGCGCAAAGGCTAAGATAAAAGTAGTGCCGACACCGATTGCAAAAAGCAAGGTGAGGATGGCGAGATGGTGACGTTTAGTCATAGATGTTTCTTTCGTGTTGATTTTAAATAAAATAGTCTGGTTTTATTGTAGAACCAGACTAAATTATTGTCAATAAGCTTGTGCTTAAGCGCCGATGCGATCTTTGGTATTCTTACGGCTGGCGTTATGCTCGACGTATTCAATGATTTTTTCGGCAACGTTGCGACCGGTAATACGCTCAATACCAAATCCGGGGGAAGCGTTCACCTCGAGAACGAGCGGGCCGCGACTAGAGCGCATGAGATCGACGCCAGCGATGTGAAGGCCCATGGCTTTGGCGGCTTTGAGTGCGACGCGTTTCTCGTCGTCGGTGAGCTTGATGCTCTTGCCTTCGCCACCTTTGTGGAGGTTGCTGCGGAAATCGTCGTCGAGGGATTGGCGCTGCATGCTAGCAACTACGCGCGAGCCGACCACGAAGGCGCGGATATCGGTACCGGCAGATTCTTTGACATATTCTTGGAGCAAAATGTTGGTGCCGTCTTCGTTGTAAAGATAGAAAGCCTGGAGAGCGGATTTGGCTGCCTTCTTGGTCTCAGCGAGAACTACGCCATTGCCATGAGTGCCGCTGGCGAGCTTGATAATAACTGGAAGACCAATTTGTTCAAGCAGATCGTCGATATCGGCAGTGTTACGAGAGACGAGGGTTTTCGGGGTGTCGACGCCAGCTTTGGTCAAAATTTGCTGTGAACGCAGTTTGTCACGGGCGCGAGTAATAGCGATCGAACTCGAAGCGGTCCAAGCTCCCTGCATCTCAAACTGGCGGACAATTGCGCAGCCGTAGCGAGTCATATTATTGGAAATGCGAGGGATAATGGCGTCGTAGCCAGAGAGCTTTTTGCCCTTGTAGTGGACGTCGGAGTGCTTCTCATCGAGAGAAAGATAGCAGTTTTTATACTTAACTACTTTGACCTTGTGCCCGCGTTTCTGGGCTTCTTCGACGAGACGTTTAGTAGAATAGTTTGCGTTACCGTTAGATAAAATTGCAATCTTCATATATCTATTATATCACAGGTGAGTAAAGAAGTCAATGCTTATGGTAAAAATCAGTGAAAAAAGAGACGGAAAAATAACCGTAAAGTTTTTTTGGCGATTTGGCCATGATAGTTAATCTCGCATATATTTAGCGTGGAAAGCTTGAGGATCGGAGGCTAGCTCGGCGTTTAAGATGGAATTATCAAAGGTGGAGGGTCGAGAAACAGCGACTTTGGAAACGTCGACGAGAAACTTGTTTTGGAGAGTTTTGCGACCGATGAGGACGGGAAAACGGTTGCGGCTACGGTCGGCGAGAGTGAAATAGGCGCGAATTTTGCGACCTTTAATTTTGATCACAAGAGGGACGCGATAGCGGAGGCTGGTGTGGCCGGTGGAATTGCGTACCTGTTGGACAGAATATTCGGACGATTGGAGGCGCTCACCGGTGTAGAGAGGGTGCCTCGGGCCAAGGAGGGAAAATTCCAAAACACCATCTTGAGACATGGTAATGTCGCTGGCCCAGAGGGAGGAGGAGTCGGCGCCGGTGTCGACTTTGGCCGGGATATCGTCAATCCCGGCAATGCTGACTAAGGTGTTGTTGCCGATGATGGGGAGGTTTTTGTCCATGGTTAGCTCCAGAAGCCGTGTTTCTTGTTTTTGCTATTTTTAAACTCTTCGAGTAGCTCTTTTTGCTTCTTGGAAAGATTCTTCGGGGTTTCGACGATAATTGTAACGATATGCGGACCGCGATCGCCGTCGGAACGCATCAGAGGCACGCCGTGGCCGGAAAGTTTGAATGGGGTGCCTGATTGGGTGCCGGCAGGGACTTTCATGCGGACATTGCCGTCAACGGTCTCGATGTCAACTTCGGTACCAAGGGCGGCATCGACCATGTCGATGACTTTCTCAGAAAGGATGATGCTACCTTCACGGGTGAGGTGTTTGTGAGGCTTGACCCGGATGAAGATGTAAAGATCGCCCTTGGTACCGCCTTTGGGCGCGGCACCGCCCTTACCACTAAGGCGAATAGACATGCCGTCGTCGATGCCAGCAGGGATATTGACTTTGAGATCTTTACCGTCCGCAGAAATGGTCTTCGTAGTACCAAAGACGGCTTCCTCGAAGCTAAGCACAACCGTAGTACGGTAATCGGTGCCGCGCGTCGGGCGGCGCTGGCCGCCACCGAAGCCGAAGATAGAGCCGAGAATGTCGTCCAATCCTCCGCCGCCACCGAAATCGAAGTTGAAGCTTTGGCCGTTGAAGTTGAAGTTGCCATTTTGACCGCCGAACGGGTTGCCAGAGGCGGAGCCAGCGCCGCCCACACCGGCATGACCGAATTGATCGTAGCGGGCGCGTTTCTGTTTATCGGACAAAACTTCGTGAGCTTCGGAAATTTCCTTGAATTTTTCCTCAGCTTCTTTATTGCCAGGATTTTTATCAGGATGGTACTTAACCGCTAGCTTGCGATAAGCTTTCTTAATTTCGTCGTCAGAGGCGTTTTTTGAGACGCCCAAAACCTCATAATAATCTCTTTTTGCCATAATTTTACCGTTATTCTTGGTCTATTTTAGCACTTTTTAGTGAGGATTGCTAGAGTATGACGAACTTGTAATCGATACTCGGGATGGGCGCGGAGGAATTCGTCGACGGCGCGGGCGGAGCCGGGTAGTTCGGGATTGTTGTAATCGTGGACGATGATGATTCCCTGCGGCTGGAGGCGAGGCGAGACAAGGTGAAGGCTGGTCTTGATGGAGCGATAGAGATCGCCGTCGCAGAAGGCAAAGGCGATGCGCTCGGGAAGGTCGTGGTCGGTAAGGTCGTCGAACCAGGCTTTTTTGACGACGATATTTTTAAGACCATGTTTTTTGATTTTGTCAATTACTCCACGCTTGGTGACGAGGAGTTCGCCGGCCTTGAAATTAGCACCGGCACCAGAGGCGTCTTCGCGACTTTTCTCAGGGAGACCAGCGAAAGAATCGTAGGCAAAGAGCTTTTTGGCGGTTTTGGCAATTAGCTTGCCGATAAGTATGGAGGTATCGCCTTTATAACAGCCGAGCTCAACGAAGTCACCCTCAATGCGCTCGGCGAGAGTTTGCTCGGCGAGATGGAGGATTTCGGCGGTTTCTTCCCTGGTGACTTGATCGTTCATGGCGCTACTTATCTTCGAGAAGAAGCTGGGCGCGGCGGATCATTTCGCCGGTTTCGTCGGTCTGGATGACGTAGATAGGTT
>CAZFGY010000006.1:0-24148 GCA_964518465.1 uncultured Candidatus Saccharibacteria bacterium
GCTAACGCTCCTCTCATAAAACCCTAGAAACAAAAACGACACCGCAAGGGGTGTTGAATAATCCAATCTGCAAGCATATAACTTGAAGAATCGAATTGACCTTACGGTGTCATCTTTTTCCTCAAAAATATATGCTCACTAAAGTAAAAAATACTTGCAATGTAATTGGATTATTCAACACCTTCATTGTACCATAAACTTTTAAGCTTGTGCAGAAAAACTCTTCTAGCTACCTATAGCCTAAGTAGAGACTAGGCAACGGAGGGAGAAGCCATAAAACTTTTTATTTTGATAATACGCTGGATAGGTGGATTCGTCGTGTATAGCGAAGTTTGATGCGTCAGAGTTAGCAATATTATATGTCCATGTGCCACTACCTTGCCCGGCGTATGCTATATGATTCATGCCATATATGCCGCCGCTGCGGACGACTCTCTTTTCCATAGATCAGCCTAGCAAGAGGCAACGGAGGGGATGACCATAAAGGCGATGGTTAGAAAAGGAGGGATAAACATGCCCAGGAGTAATATCAAGACGTCTAGCAGAAGTAGGCTTATTAGAAGTAGAAGTACCGACAATCTCTGACCAAAAATATGCATAAGAACCTACATTCCGAATCATTTGATTCTTTACCCACGCATCAATTGACCCGGCGCGGAGGAACATTCTTCCTATCCTAGTAGCATAAGGCAACGGAGGGGGAAACCATAGGCACGCCAATTATGCGCATCACGCATATTAGTACTTTCGGGCTGTATAAATAAAAAATAGGAATTTGTTGGTGTCATCCCAGCTATCTTAGACGAATAATCTCCTCCTGCGCCTACATTGTAATATTCTGATCCAGCCTTTTTAGTGCCCACTATCCCGGCGCGCGCAAAACGTTCATGTGAACGTTTTGATATCGCTTCGTCCGCAGCGGCTATATGAATCTTAACGGGAACATAGAACATGTAGGTAGATTTATAGACTATTGGTCTTGTTTTGCTGCAAATTTCTTAGAAAGTTCAAACGGGATTAATGTACAGTATAGATGGTCTGATAGAGTTTGGCCTCTTTCCCTCCGTTGCCTAGTCTCTACTTAGGCTATAGGTATGAGAGGATAACTTTCCTCCGCGCCGGGTATGTTGCTCCCCAATCTGGTTACCAGCAGATTCGACATGCCAATGCCTATGCAAATTTTTGGTCATTTGTTACAGGCTCTAATGTCAACGCTCGGTATCTCCTCTTTAGTCACTGGAGTGTCCGTCCCTCCGCCCTCAATGATCATCTCTACGCCTTCTCCCTCCGTTGCCTCTTGCTAGGCTGATCTATGGAAAAGAGAAATAGTGCGAAGCAGACCAATTATTTCGCACCAACCCCCTACTAACCAATAATTATCTTAGCTCAGCTCTCTTGCGGCAATTCTCACCGCCTCGCTCCAACTCGTCGCAATATGTGGAGTGCCTGCGAGCTCAGTAGCCTTCAAACCATTACGAATTGCCAAAGCAATTTCTTGCGCTACTAGATCTGTATGCGGGCAAACAACCGTCGCGCCAATTATTTGTCCCTTTGGATTAGCTGTCATTTTCACGAAACCATCCCGGAAATCATTTGTATTAGCCGCGCTAATCATATCTATTGGCACGATCACCGATTGCTGTTTCTGGTTAATCTGGGCGCACTCAAGCTCGTTGAGACCTACCTTTGCGACTTGAGGCAAAGTATTTGTCATTCGTACAAAACCTGTATAGTTCACTGTCATGCCAGAATTTTTTAGCGCGTTCGTTGTTGCTAGCTTAGCTTCATAAGTTGCTTTTTCCGTCGAACTTTCACCACCCAAAATGTCGCCCGCCGCCCAAATGTGCGGATTAGTTGTCTTTAGATTGGTATTCACATCAACACCACGGAAGGAATATTTAACGCCGGCATTCTCTAACCCAAAATCCGTCGAAGGCTCTGGAGTCGTCGCAAGCACTATTGCCTCGACACTCACCGACTTTTCCTGACCGTCACGCACAAAAATCGCCTGCTTCGTATTATAAGTCTGCTCAAGCGCTACTACTCGCGAATTAGTCAAAATATCCACTCGGAAATGTTGTTGCAAATGCCGCTCAATTACCTCGCTCGCCTCCGGATCCTCTCTAGGTAATAATCTCTCTGCGGCTTCTACGATCAAAACTTTTACACCTAGTGCTGCGAAATATTCAGCGATCTCGCAACCAGTAGAGCCACCACCCACCACTAGCAGGGCTTTAGGTAGTTTTGCCATTCTTAGCACTGTGTCTGGTGACCAACAATTAACGGTATCCACGCCCGCAATTCCACTTACCGTCAGATCAGTACCAGTTGCCAACAAAAACTTCTCGCTGCTAATCTGTTCACCATCTACACTAATCTCATGCGGACTAATAAATTGCGCAAAACCATGAAAACAGTCAATCCCCGCATTCTCAAACACTTTTCTGCTACCACCACCTGCGCGCCTGACCGCCGCAGCTTGCCAGTTCAAGACTGTAGGATAGTTAAAACGCAAAGTCGAACTTGACATACCAAACCGCGCACCAGCTACTGCTTCCGAGTAACGCTGTGCAAAGCCAAGAGCTGCTCCATAGGGAATATCACGATAATTTAATGTCGTTCCACCCCACCGGTCCGCTTCAACGATTGCAGTGCGCGCACCAAGACCAGCCGCCAGAAGCGCCGCAGCGCTACCAGCTGCCCCGCTACCAATCACCAAATACTGATAATCAAACTTCCTACCCATTCTTTATGCAACCCACCATCTTATATTATTTTACCACGATTTTGGTAAACATAAGCTAAATCCGCACTATACTTTTTTACCTCTTTTGCAACCTGCCGGCTTAGATCGTCTGCTGTTACGGCACTACGTTTACAGACCCAGAGCGCAGTTTTCTCCGCGACTTTATCCGCGATCATCGTTGCTGACCCAGAAGGTAAGCCTATGGCCTTTGCGCTACGTACTATCTCGTCACGTAATGCCTCCGCGTCAAAGATTTCGGACTTCTGTTTCTTCATCCTAACACCTCAAAAGCAAAGATGAAAAACCCTAGCACCAAGAATCCGACACCACTAATTATTCGCATGAAACTTTTGTTTTTGACCCGCCACCGCTGAATATCAACGACCGTTTGCCCTTTTCTCACCGCAAATCGCAAAATCACCAGAGGTACAATCGTAATAATAGTATACACAGTGACAGCGAGAATTTGATATAGCGGCGATAAATCAAGTATACTATTTGCTGCCACTAGTACCAGAACCATTGTAAAAGGCATCTCCGCCAAGCTAGTCAATACGCCCAGCGAAAAAGCTTCCGTATTGCTATTCGTCTCTTTTGCGCGTCGATCGATGAACCGTGCTACTGTCCTGGGCAGCCATAGCTCAGTACTTTTACCTCGTCGATAATAAAACGCCCACGTTGCCACCGCCAGTGCAACTAACATACCTACGACAATTACGACTTCCTCGGCATAAAGAGCTTTTCCAAAGTACCGATCCAGCAAAAAGCAAGTCGCCCCCAGCATTAAGAACACCAGGGTTCCAATCCCCGAAATATAACTACTGACCAAATTTTTCGTCTTTTTCCTCACATGCTTTCCTAAGCTAGCGTGATATAACAGCAACAATGCCCCTAGCTGCAACTGCAATGTCGCATGTACTACCGCCGCTAAAAATACCTCACTAAACGGAATAAGCATATCCATAACCAAATTATAGCATATTAATTACAGTTTATGCTTGTATCTCTAGCAAAATTCTTTCTATAATAAGAGGGGGACTTTTTTGCAATTTTAGCCTACTTACAAAATTTCTTCAAAATACATTATGCTTGTGCTTGTAGATTTTATTTTTTCTATGCTATGCTTCCGTCATGAAGAAATTTTTATCCAATCTCAAAACCGTTTTCCCTATCAATTTTGCTGTCTTCCTTTGTCTGGCTCCTATCCACTCCCCTTATCCTAGTCAGCTTTCTTCCCAAAGCCAAAGTCTTGCGTCCGAAACTATCACTATCAGCGAAACTACTCTCGAAATCGATCAACCCCCAAGATTTAATTTTAACTCAGACCTTATTATTAAAGCCGTTAATCCCGGCTATATCGTCGGTAAGCAATACAATGTCGGTGAGCTTATCGAACTCCAGAATCTGACCGACGCTCCACTTAGTCTCGCCGGTTACTCGCTCCGTTATACCAACGGTCGTAACAAAGCCACCACGCTAATTAAATTTGGGGAAGGGAGCCTCATGACCGGCGAGTATCTCCTCTTACGCTATGATAATGCGCCTGAATCGGCCAAGTCTGACCTTACTTACTCTACTGGCATTGCGCTCGATACTGGACCACTAGAGTTAATTTTCGATGAGGATGTAGTCGATCAAGTTTGCTGGACGGGCAAGGCAGGCTGTGAGGTGGTCTTTAAAAGTACTTCTCCCACTACACTTGTCCGAGATCTCCAATTCGGTACTTTTTCTCATGAGAGTGAATACAATGACCATTATAACGCCCTTATTCCAAATCTTGTTTTGCCAGAAGAGCCCGACGGCCCTGATGATCCCAGCGCTTCAGAGGATCCCGACGAGACAGAAGATTCATCCGATGAACCAAAGCTTACTCCACAATGTCGCGGCTTGGAATTCTCAGAAATTTTCACCTACTATAGTTCAGACGCTGCGGAGCAATTTGTGGAATTCTATAATCCTACCAATCATTCTATCAGTCTTGACGGCTGTATCTTACAATACAAGAAGAAAAACTACGAATTAACCGGCGACATCGCTTCGGAAGGGTATTTCGCCTATTATCCCGACGGAGCATTTGCACTCACGAAAAATCCTAGCTCATCTAATATCCTGACCTTATATGATGTCGACGGGGAAGTAATCGAAGAGTTTAGCTACAAAAATGGTCAGAAAAAATCTATGTCCCTAGCTCGCTTTTTCGATTCTTCTGGTCAGGCCAGTTGGCGACAAACTTACCAGCCTACACCAAACCAAGAAAATGTTTATCAAGAATTTCGTACTTGTCCTGCTGGCAAAGTTATTAACCCCGAAACCGGGAATTGTGTCAACACTACTACTACCAGCGGTACCACGACCGCCGAATGTCCTGCCGGTAAATATCGCAACCCTCTGACGGGACGCTGTAAAAACATTGAAACTTCCTCCACCTCCAAAGAATGCGCGGAAGGTTACGAACGCAACCCTTCTACCAACCGTTGTCGCAAAATTGTTTCCAAAAACGAAGGGGAAGATTATGCTCTTGTACCAAACACTCACTCTAGCAAGTCAACTTTCGTTGCTATTGGCGCCGTCGCTTTGCTCATCTGCGTCGGCATCGTCTATATCGTTTTACAATTCCGGCACGAAATTGCCCGTGCGGCTCGCGTAGCTCGCCAACGCCTCCACGACATTCTGAAAGACCTGTTCTCGGGAAAAATTAGCTTGCACCGGCACAAGAAGCCCTAATTCTTGATAACGTCGCAAGACTGGCACCGTCTTTTCCCTATATTCAGTAATTCTTCTTTGGAAAATTTCCGGATTTGCATCATCCGCCCTCAAGCCTCGATCGCCAAGCAATTTCGCTGCTTCCCAGCGCTCAACTACGTCTTGATCCGACAATTGCAACACTACCGCCGCCCGAATCGTATGCCCGCTCGACTTTGCTACTGCCATCACTTCATCTTCTTCTCCCGCCCAACGACCAATTGATGACAAAATCAGAGGATAATTCCACAACTCTTCTCGCTCAAAATAAGGCAGCACCCATTCAAAGAACTTATTTGATGGCATCAATTTACCTTCGTGTGTATATTTTTGCCCCGCTGCTTCCTCCATTGCTCGCACAATCATTCCTGAAGACAGAAACTTTGCCCCTAGCTTCTCTGCCAGCTCTATTCCTACTGTATCTTTACCACTCATGGGTAGCCCAAAGATATTAATACTCCCAATACCTAGCCACGCCTTGATCTGTTTTAATTTCTCTTCCATAGCATCATTGTAACACGGATTAGAGTCACACAGACTATTAGCAGTCTTGACATCTGATTGCTAATCAGTTATCATATAAGTATGAATTTAACCAAGCGCCAAGAAGGAATTCTCTTTGCCATCATTGAAGAATATGCTGAGCTGGCTGCCCCAGTTGGCAGTGTCACTCTCGCGAAACTTTTTAACGTGTCTTCTGCTACCATCCGCGCAGAAATGGCCCGGCTCGAAGATTTCGGTTACATTGCTCAGCCCCACACTTCCGCTGGTCGTGTCCCGACGGACGCTGGCTACCGTTACTATGTTAACGCCATTTCTGAGCACCCCGAGCTCACCGAAGCTTCCTTACTCTCACCTTATCCCTTCACTCAGGATCCGCAGAATTCTACACGTGAGACCCGCGTGCTTGAAGTTCGGGTTAATTCCCAAGAGCGCGCCGACTTCGCCATTCGCGGCGCCGTCGATTCTTTAGTCGAGCTCACAGGGAATCTCGGCCTCGCTACGATCGGCGATCAGCTCTATATCTCTGGCATTTCCCGTTTATTCACTCAGCCGGAGTTTCTTGATAACCAACGCGTCCAATCCGTCGCTAAGCTTCTCGACAATCTCGAACCGTGGTTGCGCGAAGCTGCTCCTGGTCAACCGTTAAATATATTCATCGGTCAAGAGAATCCCATTGGCAAAACTTCACAAGTTTCTCTCATTATCAGCCGTTTCCGCTCCCCCTATTCTGATAAAAGTTATATCGGTGTCCTAGGACCGACTCGTCAAAATTACAGTCGTGTCATGTCTCTAGTCCGCTATGCGGGTAATATTCTCGAAGAAGCCTTACGATAATAATTTAAGGAGCTAATATGAAAAAACCACAAGATAAATCCCCTTCTGAAAAATCTCAAAAAGATTCAGTGAATAAAGAAGATGAAATGCTTTTTGAGGAAGTCCCGGTGGCCGAAATTGAAAAAGCCGAGCAGGATCTCGCTAAAATTACTGAATTAACCAACGACCTCCAACGTACCCGTGCCGATTTTGAGAACTTTCGCAAGCAAGTTGATCTGCAGAAAAGTCAAGCCATGGCAGCAGCGCAGAATCTGACCGTTGAAAAATTTCTTCCCCTGCTTGACGATATCGATCGCGCGATCGCTGCTTACCCCGAACAGCTCTCACCACTTCAAAAAAACCTTGTCAAAACTATGAACAGCCTCGGTTTGCAAAAAATCGACTCCAACCCTGGTACCGAATTCAACCCTGATCTCCACGATGCGGTCTCCGTTGAAGAGGGCGAAGGCGACCGTGAGGTCGTCTCCGAAACCTTACGCCCCGGTTATCTTTACCATGAAGCCGTCATTCGTCCGGCCATGGTAAAAGTTTCCCACGCCTAACAACTCTATGCTATAATAAAAACATGAACGTTGCTGGAGGTGAAAAATATCAGAAAATTGCGCGTCGCGTACGGGCTTGCGATTATTTAGTCGTAGCTCAACTTTTTTTGCAAGATGACTTTCTGCTTGAACGCCCTCTAACTGCTGAAGATATTAAGCCTCGCTTGCTTGGCCATTGGGGCACCTGTCACGGTATTAATGTTGCCTATGCTAATTTACGAGCTTACTTCTGCCCCGCCAAAAGCCAACCTTCGACTTTCGAGCCGACCTCTACCGATGTCGTTGTCAATCCGCTTAGCAATAATCCTAATGATCTCCGTCTCATCAATCCTAACTCCATCACGACCAAAGTAGCTACAGGGTATGCCCGCGAGCATGCCGAAGATTCTACGGACGCAGCTTGCCAGAATTTTTCCTTTATCCTCGGCCCCGGCCACGGTTTCCCAGCTCTTCAAGCTAACCTTTTTTACGATGGAGATCTCATCAAAGTTGATCCTCTTGCGACGCGAGATTCTGCCGGCATCGCTTATATTTGCAAGAATTTCTCTTGGCCCGGCGGTTTTCCTTCACATGCTAGCCCGCTCACGCCCGGTGTTGTTTGCGAAGGCGGCGAGCTTGGGTACGCCCTTGGTGCCGCTTACGGTCTCTGCCTTGGTCATCCCGAAAAAACCGTTGCCATTATGATTGGCGATGGGGAATTAGAAACCGCCAGCGCGCTTTCCTCGCTAAACCTCGTCAAATTGGCTGGTGACCATCATTATAATGGTCTGGTTATTCCTATTTTACACCTCAATGGTTACAAAATTTCCGCACCGACTGTCTATGGTCGCAAATCCGAGCGCGAGCTCAAAGAGTTAATCCGCGGATTCGGCTACACTCCTATCGCGATCGCTGATGATACCCCCGAGACTTTCCAAAAAGCCCTCAAAGAAGCGGCCAATTTCGAATACCCATTCCTTATTCTCAAGACCGAGAAGGGTGCCACTGGCCCTGCCAGTCTCCACGGTCACAAAGTCGTCGGCAACTATCTTTCTCATCAAATTCCGCTCCCCGACGCCAAGACCGATCCAGATCAGCTCGCTATGCTTGCCGACTGGCTAAAAAGCTATCAATTCTCAGAACTTTTTGACCCAGAGAAAGGATTCATTGTATGATTGACGTTGTAGATCACCCCGGCAAGGAGAAATTTTCTCCCGCCAAACGCATCGGCGCCATCATGGCTAGCTACATGATGTGTCATGACGATTTTTACCTCTTTTCTCCGGATGAGACTACTAGTAATAAGCTTGACGCCTGCTTTGAAGTCACTGGTCGCGCTTGGAGCCTACCTATCGAGCGCTGGGATCTTCCCGAAGCAGGGAATGGCCGCATCGTCGAGCTGCTCTCTGAGAATGCACTCTTCGCCTGCATGGTTGGTCACCTTATGAATGGCGAACCTGCGGCCATGACTAGCTACGAATCCTTCTTTACGATCATCGCCTCGCAGGTCATGCAACATCTTAAATTTCTCCAACAGTCCGCCGATATCTCCTGGCGCGATCCTATCCCGGCTGCCAACCTGCTTTCCACTAGCACCTGTTGGCGCCAAGATCATAACGGTTTCACTCATCAGTCGCCAGCGCTCATTTCGCTTTTGCTCAGCAATCCTAGCGACCTTGCCAACTGTCTTTTCCCGGTTGATGATGTTGCTGCTGAAGCCGCCTTCATCTATATGATGAGTTCTGAAAATGTAGTCAACCTTTGCACTTTCAATAAGACTGACCAACCGCGCTGGATTGACTCTCACCAAGCCGACGCCATGTTCCACGATGGTGGTGCTAGTATTTTTAACTTTGCCTCTGACGAAAAGCCTGACTACGTCTATACCGGTGCCGGCGACATCGTCTCCACAGAGGCGCTCGGTGCGATCGAAATTCTGCGCGCTGATATGCCCGAAAAACAATTCCGCTTCGTCAATATCGCCGCCCTCTCTTACGGCGCCATTGGCACTACCGACGCCAAGCTATCTCAAGAAGATTTTGACAAACTTTTCACCAAAAATCGTCCCATCATTGCTAATTTCCACGGTTATCCTGACACTTTACGCCAGATTCTTTTGAATTACACCGATCAGAAGCGTGTCAAAGTCCACGGTTTCCGTGAGCGTGGCAGCACGACTACGCCTTTCGAGATGTTGTCCTTGAACGAAGCCTCTCGCTATAATTTAGCCATCGACGTCGCCCGCCTCGAGAAACGCGATGATCTCATCAAAAAGTATCAGAAAATCATTCGTGATAACGTCGCCTACGCTCGCCAGCACGGTATTGACAAATAAGCATAAATGTGATAAACTGGACCTATCAGAGCTCAATGAGCTCAGTTTGACGTGTGCCGCCGTCCATGGTAGCATATAACTTATGGAATTATTGATTTTAATTATTACCCTCGCCATTCTTGGTGAGACTAGTATTTTACTTGCCAAAGCGCAGAAAACCCGCTTCCTAGGTTCTTCCCAGAAGCGCAAGGTCTATGTCGACACCTCAGTTTTGATGGACTCGCGTCTACTAGAGGTCGCTCGTACCGGCTTTCTTAGCGATCAGCTTATCGTCACTCGCAGCGTTACTCATGAACTACAACTGCTCGCTGATGGCAAAGATTCCGAAAAGCGTACCCGCGCCCGTGCCGGACTCGATGCTGTTCGCGAACTTGAGCGCGTTGAAGAAGCTGATGTCGAAATTTTGAGTGACGCTCTCGATCGTACCCCAGTCGACAATCGTCTTCTCGAGCTGGCCAAAGCTAACCGCGGTGCTATTCTGACCAATGACTACAATCTCACCAAGGTTGCCGAAATCGAGCATATCCCAGTCCTCAGCCTCAATCGCCTCGCCCTTGCTCTGCGCAACCAATACCTTCCTGGTGAGCGCGCTCGGGTGCGCGTCGTAGCTAGTGGCAGCAATCCTCACCAGGGCGTCGCCTATCTAAGTGACGGTACAATGGTCGTGATCGATCGAGCCAAGGACAAAATCGGTCAAGAAATCGAGGTCGAATTCATCCGTCTCAATCAAACCGCCGCCGGTACCATGATGTTCGCGAAGAAGGCTTATTCTAAGCGATAAGGGAACTGATACTGGTGTCCCATCACATCTTTTAGAATCACCGTTACTAAGCGATCCGAACTACTTGGTGTATAAGTAATCCCATTCTCCAAGATCCGGGGCGTAATTGTCTCCGTCTTCACTACCTCACCATCTACGAGCAACTCATAGCTTGCCAGTTCGTATTCTTTTTCGATGAACGAAATCGTTAGCATCGTCACCTTACCTTCAGAATTCTTCGTCGGCACGAAAGCTACATAATTCGCATTCGGATCCGGTGCACAATCGTCTTCCTCGCTGTATAGATACCCATCTGGCGCCGAAACCGTCTCTTTACCCGACACTGGGTCAACAAAGATCGATACATCGACACTAATTTTTAGATTATCTGGCGTACAGACTGACGCACGCTTATGATTCGACGCATTAAACTCGACCGTCTCTTTCTTCACCCCAGATTTATCTTGGTTGAACCAGCTTGGCCAAATATCCGTCCGCCCTAGCACCGTCGCCGTCTGAATTCCCGCTGGCTGAATTGGTTGGTCACCAGCTTTCCATTTACCTTCACTAGCATAGAGTTCTTTATGCACCGGCTCCATATATTCAGCCACTACTCGGCGCACCACGTTGTTCGAAGCCACCGAAGCGCCTCGCCCATCATGATTACCATTCCAGACCGCCGTCACTACTGCTGTCGAATAGCTCATCATCCAAAGATCCTTACCCACGGCCGCATTAGCAGTAGTCGTCGTACCAGTCTTGCTGGCTGTCCATACGCCTGGCACCACGAACCCATAGGAGTTCGATTGCCCCATGAAAGTAATTCTGCGCGCTTCTACATCACTCAAAATACTCGATAGCTCATAGGCTACTTGCGGATCAAGTACCTCTTCACCGGCCAAATCCTGCCAAGACTCCAGTACCTTACCCGTTGAATCTTTGAGCTCTAGCACATAAGCCATGTCTTTATAAGTACCGCCTCGCGCGATTGTCGCATAGGCATTCGCATGTTCAGTCATAATCACGCCGCAACCACTTCCGATCGCCATCGAAAGCCCCGCCGTATTCCCCTGCGCACAGTAAGATTTGTCTCCTAGTTTATGCGCCATCTCTAGACCATTCTCGATCCCCACGATTTTCAGAGCCTTCACCGCGCCGATGTTTAAAGAGTTGCCGAGCGTCTGTCGAATCGTCAAATCGCCGTTAAACGCTCCCGAAGCATTCCTCAGCGCACATGAGCCAGTATAACCAGCACAATAAATATCATCAATATTCTCATCCTTCAGAATCGTACCTGGCCCATAAATCGTATCGCCCGTCATCGAAAATAGCGGCGCGTAATCAAGAACCGGCTTAATCGTCGAGCCCGGCTCGAGCAGGGAAGTAGCTGCGTTCACCTCGCCGTACACTGGTGTATTCCAGTCGATCGAACCCACCATCGCAATAATTTGGCTGGTTTCCACATCCATCGAGACCATCGCAATATTATCAGTACCATTAGTGTGCTTAATTGCATTGCCTGCCGCTACTGCCTTTTCTGCCATCTCTTGTGCACGATAATCCAAGGTTGTCTTGATAGTAAAACCACCGGTTCGCATCGTCTGGATACCATATTTCTTTTCCAGTAGCGACTTCACTTCCATCACGAAATGCGGCGCCTTCATATTGGTGTATTGATGCGACTCTGGCAGAATCTGATCCAAGATCGGGACTGCTTTCGCCTCTTCCGCCTCTTCGTCGGTAATATAGCCCATCTCTACCATGTCATTAAGCACTTTATGCTGACGCTCTATCAACTTTTCGTTGCCCGGTTCGTAATAAGGATTATAAATCGCCGGGTTATTCGGAATCGCCGCCAGTAGCGCCGACTCCGCCAGGTTCAAATCCTTCGCGCTCTTTCCAAAGTAAGTCTGAGCCGCACTCTCAATCCCGTTACGGCGTCCACCATAAGGCGACTCATTCAAATACATTGTAATAATTTGCTCTTTGCTGTACATTTTTTCCAGCTCAATCGCCAGAATCAGCTCCTTAATCTTGCGCGAAAGTCCACCGCGGTTCGCCGAGGCCGCTTCATCTGAGAAGTAAATTTGCTTAATCAGCTGCTGTGTCAGCGTCGAGCCACCTTGCACTCCTTTTCCTGTCAAAGTCGAAATCACCGCACGCATCAAACCGGAAATATCAATCCCCGGATGCGTATAGAACTTCCGGTCCTCAATCGCCACCGTGGCCTGCCGGACGTAGGTCGAAATCTGGTCCCCGTCCACCACCAAGCGATAGTCCGATTCACCCTTATCCTCCCAGAGCACCACCCCGTTCCGGTCCAGATAAGTATTCACCGTCTCCGAAATCGTCAAATCATTCAGCTGAATCTCCTTCAACTGATTTTTGTAGTACACAAACAGTGCCCCCACCCCAATAATACCAATCAGGACACAAGCTGCAAAAATCTTCCCAATCCGCTTCAGACCGTCCATCGAGAACCAATAGGCCTTGATGCGTTCCCAGCGAAAATGTGCCCAAAACCGTTTCCAAGGATCCTTAGGTAGCGGCGCCAGGGGCTTCCGGCGTGACTTTCCGTCTCTAGATTTTACCTTATCAGCAATTTTCTTCTTCTGTGCCACCATACTAGAATAAAACCACATACAACTCCCTTTATCAGAGTCCCCCTTGATTCTATTCGCAGTTTTTTCCTTACATTAATTATATCATACGAACCGTTAATGCAAAATAACATTTTTGTCACATAACCATTGACATTTTAAGAAAAGTATGCTACAATAGAAAGATAACTACCCCTATCTTACTACTGCAAACTTATTTTTCCCCCGTTTCAAGATCGCGACCTGTTCAATCGGCAAATCTTCCGCCACTTTCACGCCATTGACGGTAATCGCTCCCGCTGCCGCTAGTTTTCTCGCTTCACTCTTACTACTCGAAAGCCCTGTCGCAACTAGTGCTTCAAATAACCCGATACCCCTCTCTGCCGTCGCCAAAAACTCCCCAAATTCCCGAATTTCGTCCTCCGTCAACTCTTCTAGTCCGCCACCAAACAGTCTTTCCGTCAAATTTGCCACCGCTTCCGCATTTTCGCGCCCATGTACCACCTCTGTTGCCCCACAGGCCAGCGCTTTTTGCGCTACCCGTCGCTCCGGGTGCTCTTTTTGCTCTGCCATCAGCGCCTCGACCGCCTCTTTATCGAGCAAAGTATAGATCTTTATCAAATATTCCACCGACGTATCCGGCTGATTCAACCAGAACTGATAAAAGTCAAAAATCGAAGTCTTTTTCGGGTCTAACCAAATCGCATTACCTTCCGATTTGCCGAACTTTCTCCCTGTAACTGGGTCGATAATCAGCGGTGTCGACCAAGCATCCGCCGCCGCCCCCTCTAGTCGCTTGATTAGATGAATCCCACTCGAACAGTTACCGAATTGATCCGCTCCACAGAGCTGTAAATCTACCCCATATGTACGATAAAGATGCAAGAAATCATACCCCTGGATCAAAGTATAAGAAAATTCCGCATAAGAAATCCCGCTCCCGCCTTCGCCGATCCGATTTTGTACGAATTGCCGATCTAGCAGCTGCGTCATCGAAAACGCTTTCCCGACTTCACGCAAGAACTCCAGATACTTCATATCTTTAAACCAGTCGTAATTATCCACCATCACCGCCTCATCGGTCCGGATCACGCTCTCCACCTGCTTCTTAATGCAAGCTTTATTATGCTCGACTTCGTCTAAAGTTTTCAGATCGCGCTCCCCGTTTTCTTTCGGATCGCCAATCTGCCCCGTCGCTCCTCCTACCAGAAGATATGGTTTATACCCATGCCGCACGAAGCATGCGCACATCATCAGCGCTGCCAAGTTGCCAATTGTTAGGGAATCAGCCGACGGATCCGCGCCCCAATAAAACTTTTTTGATGCCCGCGTATCTAATTCTGCTGGATTTTTGATGGTTGTTTCGGCCGAGAAACCTCGCCACAGTAGTTCTTCTGATAATTTCATACCCTTTATTATAGGTGATATTGACAAAAAATACAATCCGTGCTATCATGAAGAGATGGGGCATCCGCCCTAAATTTTTATTAGGAGGGGATTCCCCTTGGTTCTTTATCATGATAGCAAGAAAGACAAAGAAGTTCAGGCCGTCGGCGCCGGCATTTTGACCGGTTATCTCTGTGGTAATAGTTATAGTCCACAGGTCGCCCTGCAAATGGCCAGACCCTATTCGTTGGCGCTGATCAGCCTCGTGGACAGCGTTTGCACTAGCGTCCAGTACAAAATGGTCACGCAGCTTCGCAGCCTCCTGGAGGCTTTTCCGAGCGGCGCTAAAGCTGAATGGCAGCAGAACACTAGGGAAGAACTGGTTATGCTCGTCTCGGCGCAGATTCACCACTGGTGGGTCTGTCAGCACGCCGGACACTTCGTCAACAATAACTGCGGTCCTCTGCTACGCTGTCTGCCCCTGGCCTTCCAAGGCTGGAAAGAGGTTGAGCAGGACTATATCGAGCCTCTGCGTCCCCTTTTCGGCTGCCTCGGCTTTGATTTTGACGAGACTCTGCTTGAGAAGGCCTATCTGGTCTACGCTTCCCGCGAGTTCTATCGTTTCGACCTCAGTAATGTCTCGGACGCCCATGAACTCGCCAAGCGTGTCGCCGAAAGTACCAGCTCTGGCATCCCCGACCTCGAAAGGAGATATCTGGGCGATCGCAGTTACACCTCTAATGGCACTGCTCTCGCTGCCCAGCTCGAGTATCAAGGTTTTGGTTCCATCACCCGTATCCGTGAATATGCCCGCTCCTTCCAGCTCCTGGATCACAAAACCACTACGCGCGGCACCTACGAAAATCAGCTTCTGCGCATCGCTTCCTGAACGCACTTTCTTGCTTGCCCCGGCCCCAGCCTCGTGCTGGGGCTTTTGCTACTGTGCTATAATTAATCAAGTTAAGTGGAGATTTTTTATGCACCAAACCCCCATTATTACTAAAAAAGTGCTGGCTTTTGACATCGACCAGACTCTCAATATTGCCAAAACTCCTATCCCGCCCGAAATTGCTCTCGAACTCATGAGTTGCCTCAACTATTTTGAGGTTTGTCCGCTGTCTGGCCAGAAATTCGAGCAGTTTCTCGTCCAGATTGTTCAGCCTCTCGAAACCGCCGGTGTCACCGCCGCCCAGCTTGCCCACCTTCACCTTTTCGCTGCTCAAGGTACCCAATATTACCAGTATCAGCATGGTGATTGGCAACAAGTTTATAATTACCCTCTCTCCGAGGAGGATGTTGTAAAAATTACAACAGTTCTCGAAGAATCGGCCCGCGAATTAGGCTATTGGGAAGCTGACAAGCTCGCTCCTGGCGACGAAATTATCGAGAATCGCCTCTCTCAGGTCACTTTTTCTGCGCTCGGCCAAGCAGCCGGCACTTCTGAGAAGTACTCTTGGGACCCAGATATGCAGAAACGCGAAGCTATTGTCGCTAAGTGTCGCGCCAAGCTCCCCAATTTTCTCTACGAGATTGGTGGCACTACCTCCATTAACGTCGCTGCCCCCGGTATGAATAAAGAATTTGGCATGACCCATCTCCTCGAAGAGCTGAAGGTACAAAAGTCCGAAGTCCTCTATTTTGGCGACATGACGCAACCGGGAGGGAACGATTATCCCATCGTCGCCATGGGTATCGACACTATCACCGTCCGTTCCCACGAAGATACTCTCTACGCCTTGCGCGGCATCCTTGGCCTACTCGGCGCCTATCAGAAATAATTACAGCTATAAAACTACAAAAAGCGGCCGTCCCTTTCTGGGGCGACCGTTTTTGACTAAAAAGGAGTCATACGCCGAGATATTCTATCAGCGCATTGATGGAACTAAACATCGGACCCTTAGTACAAATGACCGTATTCTCGAGGTCTGGTTGTTTCGATTTGAAGTCGTCTGCGTGCTCCGGTTCGGTCACCCAGGCCGCAAAACAGCGGTTTTCACCCGCCTCTATGCCCGAGTATCCCGACCAATATTCCAGGATGACAGTCTTTTCCTGGCCAGACAGAGCCATCTCGAGCTTCAGCCTATAGTTAGCCCTTGGCATCAACACAAAAATCCCATGTGCGTAACGCAGACCCCTTATCGACCTACAGTAATGCAGTACTATGTGATCAGCCCGCACTAGCACTTCAGTCAGAGGATATTCACCCTTCAGCCATTGCCCAGCTATGATTTTCCCTGCATTCACGCTCTCGAAAGGGAAGCACTCGTATTCCATTTTCCGAATCACTTCTGCTGTCAACGCTAACTCTGAGGTATCGAAAACCCCAGACGCCGCATAGACGACATGATCCGAAAAAGTAAGCGGAGCGCACCACTCATGCGAGCCGAACGCAATATTCACCAATACAGAACGCACTTCAATTCCTTTCATGCCCAGATCCTGTAGGACAATTGTCTCCTTACTCACTTTATCGCCTCCAATTAAGGTACCCAAACCAGCTCTCAATGTATTTGAAAGCTCTTACCCCTACATTGTAGCACGGATCACAATTTTTGTCAAGATTAAGCTTATGCTCAACTTGCTGCCGTCCACGAAAACTGTGCTATAATTATCGTATGAAATCATATATCGTGGGCAATTGGAAGATGAATTTCTCTGTGGGCGAATCTTCCATCTATCTTCATAAACTTCTGGCACGTACGCGCGCTTATCGCGAGATTGAGGTGATTGTCGCGCCGTCTTTTGTCGCCCTTCAGCCCCTCTCGCTCCAGACTGATCGCAAAAAAATCCGTCTTGCTGCTCAGACTGCCAATCCTCACGATTTCGGTGCTTACACCGGCGAAGTCAGCTGTACTCAGCTGCGCGGCCTAGTCGATTATTGTATTATCGGTCACTCCGAACGGCGCCAACTTTTCCACGAATCAGACAAGCACATCCGTGCGACAGTTGCCGCTGCTCTGCGCAACCAAATTACGCCCATTCTTTGCCTCGGCGAAACCGAAACCGAGAAAACCTTCGGCGAGACCTACGATGTCTTGCGTGATCAGCTGCTCGGGGGACTTTCCGAAGTTTCTACGGAAGATATTTCCAAAGTCCTCATTGCCTACGAACCCGTCTGGGCCATCAGTACCACCTCTGGTGCTCATCTAGCCGCTCCTGATACTATTGCCACAATTACGGACTTTATTCGTCGTACTCTCGCCGATACTTACGGTGCCGAAGTAGCCAAAAAAATCCCGGTTCTCTATGGTGGCAGCGTCAATCCGTCTAATGCTGGCGCTTACCTCACTATCCCCGGTATCAATGGCGTTTTGACGGGCGGATCGAGTCTCATCGCTGACCAATTTATTGATATTATTGAAACTGCAAAGAAGGTAAAATCTTAACATGGACAAACCTGCCGACCAGCTCAGGACTTCTCCTCCGTCGAAGCTCGACTTAGAGGTGGCTAGTGCTGCAGCTAAAGCCGGCCAGTCCCAGCCCGAAACTCCTCCGCAGGTAGCAGCAGTCGAGGAAGCGCCCGTTACCCCTGTACGTTCCGCTAAAGAAGCTATCAACGCCATGTATGCTCAGGATCCTTCTAAGCGTCTCAGCTCCTACCTCGCCTCTTCCGCCAAAGAAATCATCAACGCCTCCACCCCGAAATCTACCACCGATAAAAAATCCGCTTCTAGTCTTCATCATGGTTCAATCCAGCGCAAAATGGAATCGGCGCGACCTTCCGCTTCCGCACTCTTCCGCATGGCCAAGTCCAAACCTAGCCCCAGCCCGAAACCCACTGTTAACTCTGCCGATCCTCTGGCAAAAGTCACCCCGACTATTATTAAACGCAAAACTCCCAAAACCGATACTAGCGGTACAATCCCCGTTGTTCGCACCTCTCTAAAACTCGCGCCCAAAAAGCTTGCTCGTGCTAGTGCTCCCCGTCAAAACCTTAGCTCTAAGCAGGGAATACACCTCAAGCCAGCCCGTCACCAAGCTGCTCCTGGCCCGAACGGATCAAATCGTACTATTGGCGGTCTCGTTCAGGACATTGTCCGCCCCACTGTTAATATTGCCCAACCAATGGCCCATCCCAGCGCGCCTATCGTTGAACCTATTCATAAACCAGCTGCGCATCCCCTTGATTCGATCAAACGTCGTTTTCGCCCTGCTCCTAAAGGCTTCGCTACCAATAATGCTGCCACCGTGCGAGAAAGCTACGCCGAGAAACCGCGTGGCTATCTTGGCCAGCCCGAAACTCCCGCTCAAGCTCCCATTCAAACTCCTATCCAGTCCCCAGTTTCGCGGCCCGATGAAGCGATTCATTACTATGCTTTGACCGAACCGGAAGCCCCCATTACTGCCTCTGCCACCTCTAGTCAGACCGCCGAACCAGCCGCTCCGCTGGGCGTAGTTCAAGAATACAATGCCAGCGATCGCGTCGAGAATCGTCCTCTGACCGAGCAGACCGTTGCCACTGGCCACGGCAACTCCGCCCCCGATAACAATCATTATGCTCTTGGCGGCCAATCGCCGTTCTTCCTTAAGACCGTTAGTGTTGAAAAGCGTCCCCTTTACGATGGCCCGACTACGCGAGCTTCTTCTTCCACCTCATCTTCGTCTCGCAGTTCTAGTACTACTTCTACGACCAGCCGCAGCAAAAAGAAGAATGTTTATGCCGAAAAGCCCAAAAAACAGAAAAAACCTGCCAAGAAATCCTCCAAGAAGAAAACCACTCGTGCCCAAGAGCTACCTACCCGCCCGACCGTTATCATTCCTTCCAGCCATCGTTCCAGCGTTCCTCTTGTTTTCTTGCTTTTACTTACTATTATCCTTGGCGCTGTCGTCGGAGCGGTCGCTTATCTATGCTTTTTCCAATAATTAAGGAGACGAAGAATGCTTATTGTTAGTAAGTCAGAAAATCTTGCCCGCACGCGCTCCAGTCTCCAGGTCTATCATAAAACTCCCTTACCCGACGGTTTACACCTGTATCGTCTGATTTTGACTGGGCTTTCTTTTGCGGTGCTGATCGCGGTTGGTGTATGCTTCCTCTGTGACTCCTTGACCTCCAACGATCTTTTCTGGTCCCTGATTGTTGCTTTTTCTGCTCTGATCTTGATGCTCTATCTCTGGTGCACCTATTTTGCGATCCTGATCTTTCGCAGTCGTACCGCTCTCGCTCTGGCAGTTTGCTCGCTCCTCGCTATTTTAGCGCTCTTTGTTATTAACCTCGTTTTGTCTTGGCTGCTCGAACAGCCGGTCTTTAGCGCCTGGGATTTCGCTGCTATCGCCGTTTTGCTCGTGACTAGCATCGGTTGCTTCGTAGCTGATCACTTTATCGAACGCTCGAAATGGCGCCCCGCCGTCCCCACCATGAAACTCCTCGGCGACGGCAAAAATGTTCGCTAAATCAAAATTTCCCCAGTAAATCTGATCTCAAGTTTGGAAAACTTGCATACTAACCGCTGTACTACACTCGCGTGATTTATCGGTATGGGGTACCTTGTTGAATCGAAATGGAACCAAATTGCCACGGAGTTCTTCAGAGTTAAACATATTATCTCTGTTTCTCCTCTGGCAAATTACTACCATCAATAGTAAGGTATATCGAACGATTATTGTCGATTACTCCCTTTGTTTATTATATCACAAAACGTCTTACGAAAGATAAAAATCATCAATAAAATAATCCCCCATATGACCTTGGAACTAGGCTCGTGCGGGATTTAGCTGTTAAGACTCACTCACCACCAAAGCAGACTAGACTAACACGAACCAGACTTGCACACTCAGGAGAGCGGCAGCACAATCTAGCTAGATCGAACCAACTAAGGGCAGAGAGGATGCATATAATACCGAAGTTCAGCTTACGCCAAATACGGTAGATGTTTTGCTCGTATAGACATTAAGATACTGACTCCTAATCCGACATTCACTCAGATATTGGATGTTCTATCTCTATTGTAGCACGCTTTGACTAGTGAGTCTTTGCAAATTGGTGATTTTTGAATGATTTTAGTGGATTTTAACTACTTATTGATATAAAACTAATACCCCTACCCAGAATATGACGAACCTAATCCAAGCACGATCAAATTGCCGTATCATTTAAGTACGACTCAGTTCGTGTTGCGGAAATCCTAAGGTTGCAAAAAATGACAAAGCTGGTATTATATATAATATATGGATGGACTAATTGCTACTGCTGGGTATGACCAGAAACACGCCATTATCATAGGTATCAATGGCTATAAGAATACTACAGATCTAGAGTATGCAGTTAATGACGCTAAGGCAATCCGTGAAAAACTCATTAGCAAATTTGGCTACGAGGAGAAGCATATGCACACCCTAATTGACGATCAAGCTACTCATCAAGCAATAATGGAAACGTGCTATGATTTAAGAAATACAACCTGTATTAATGACTCCATCGTATTTTTCTTTGCTGGACACGGTATTACTATTGATACTAAAGACAAGCGTAAAGGCTTTTTAGTACCATACGATGGTGCAGAGGCGAACCTATCATCGCTCATTTCATATGAAAGCTTATTAGATGCTATTGAGGTAGTAAAAGCAAAACACATATTCTTGATTATGGATGCTTGCTATAGTGGGTTGGCGCTTCAGCGCTCAATCAGTCCGTCCACACGGTTCTTATCTGACTTAACAACTCGATCTGTAAAGCAAATTCTAGTTGCAGGAAAATCAGACCAAAAGGTAGCCGATTCTGGCGGCAAGAATAAGCATTCGATCTTTACGGGTGCTTTATTGGAAGCGCTAGATGGCAAAGCTCTAGATGCTAAGGGTATTCTCAAGGCGTCATCGGTATGTCAGTATGTTATCGAATCTGTGGGCAATAATCCGAGATCCCATCAAACTCCAAGTGGTGGGGTTATAGATGGCGAAGGTGAATTTATATTCAACTACGATGAAGTTATTAAGCAACAGCAAACCAACGATGGGGAGAATACTGAGATTGTAGTCTCATTGGAGAGTCCTAAGCGAGAAACTATAGTGGAGCATAATCGCAATGTTGCTACTGAGCTAGAAGAACTGCTGACTAGTAACAATGCATTCATAAAGGTTGATAAATTTGTTAATGCGAAGCTGAAAGCATATCATATTGAGAGCAAAGAAATAAGAGAGGCTGGACTTGTGCATAATGTTCGTGCATTCCAAAAGGTCGCAAATGACTTATTCATTACTGTCGCTCTGCTTGCATACTATGGTGAGGAAAACTATGTAAACCAAGTTAAGAAAATTTTGAGACACATTGTTAAGGATGCCAGCTTCCCCGAAGAGTTGCCTGGGCTAGCCAAATGCTACGTAGCATACACTATGCTTTTCATATGCATCATTGCGGCTTCAGAAGCAGAGAATTGGCCATTCTTGGAATCAGTTTTAAAGATTGAAGATAAGAGTGTTGAATCAAGATATGGAGATTGGCTGTTTCAGCAAATTATTGATCCAGTTATACATCAATCCGATTGGTTTTCCGAGCTATTCCCAGAGGAGAATTATGAGTTTCCGCTCTATGAGGGGATATACAAAACCATTCAACCAATTCTAGAGGATATTATTTTCTTTGGCGATGCCTATGAGCAGAAATACATAACAGCGGAGCTCGTAATAGTTTTATTGTATTGTGCTCTGACATATGCGGGACACGATGTTTGGGGACCATTTGGAGGACGCTATAGGTATAAACTAAGAAGTCTTATGGTAGATATTAGAACAATGCCAGCAAAGTTTATCGCAGACCATCTTCATCTGTATGACGATATAGATGATATTGAAGAATTTTACGATAAAGTTAATAGTTTTCTAAAAAAGTACTGGTAGTTTTCCCAAGTTTTCTTACACTTTAGCTTCCTGATCCTAAAAACCTTTCTGCACCAAGTTTTTTCTCCCGTATGGAGTGGTTTTTGTTTTGGTGAAAACCCGTCAGGCTACTAGGTGATATAGTATGGTTATGGCACGACCAAGTAAATACACCCAAGAACTCATAGATCAGCTTACTGGCTATATTGCTGATGGTTTGACCGTGCGGGATGCCTGCTTTGGTGCAGGAATCTCAGAAGACACTTTTTGGCGATGGAATCGAGAAAAACTAGAATTTGCCGAAGCTATCAAAAAAGCTACATCCACACAAAAATGGAGTAGTGAAGCCTTGATGCGTACTAGCGAGTATCGCAGATACATCAGAAGGACTCATATTTGCCCTAAAAAGCGCCTGGATGATCAAAACCCTACTTGTACCCATCTCCACACTAGAATGCCTCAAAAACAAGCTCTAGAAGCCTCAGACGGCATCTCTCAAAATGTATTCCATCATCAGGCTAAAGCTACGCCTGAGTTACTACCTATTCGATCCGAGCCACCTACTAACGCCTTTGGCGAGTTGATCCCGTCTGGACCTTACTACAACCAAACTACCAAAAAGGTAGAATGGGTGGAGAAGAAGCTATATGGAAAATGCGTATTGCATAGGTGTGAGCTAAAAATCTGGCGAAACCGTCAAAAGTTACTCACCTAAAATAGGGTATCAGCACCGTAGCTGTCGGAATCTTCGGCGGAGCCCAACTTTTCGCTAATTTCACGAAGCAAGTCGTTATTGTCATCTAATTTACCTCTAATATCTTCAAGTAGGCTAACTATCTCGCTAGAGCTCATATCAAGATTTGTCAGCTCTGTATACTCAGCATTATCCAACATAGCACTATTCTCCCATTTCATCCATCATATCTCCAAAAACGTCTTCAATCTCGGTTTTCATCCACTGTCGGCGACGCTCTTCTTCCTGCATCCTTCTTGTATTTTGTGCTTGATTATTGTTCCTAAAAAGCATATTTACTCCTTTGCTTAAATTATAATTCTCTTCCAATCGCTTGGGTCGTATTTTGACTCAGGAAACTCTATTCGTTCGCCACGTAGCTGTGCTCGGGCCATTTCCTGAGTAACGGCGTTACCTTGTAGTTCAAAGTGCCCGTCTGCTGCCATATTGATTATTCCACCCCACAGGCCAGTCATATCAGTAATATTGAACCCCCACTCTGATGCTCTATAGAGTTTAGCGATTTCATTGTAATCACGGAAGAAGGCCTGAAGACCATCGGCTTTTTCGTCGACCGAGCCACCTAATGTGGTGCCAGGTTTGGCGGTGTCGCCTGACTTCGTGTCGAATATGCCTAATGTGCCATCCGTGAATCTGACGATATAGTCTGGATAAAAGATTGATTCCTCTATACCTTTGTCATCATTTTTGTAATATGGAACCCCAAAATACTTCGGTTCGCTTGTGCCATTTCTATACCACCAAACAACATTATCGGATGAATCTAACAAGGCTTCAAACTTTTCTTCTGTCTTCCACCTGTTTTCGGTAGGGCGATAGTATGGCTGCAGTGCGTGTTTTCTCATTAGGAAGGCTTCATACTTCTCTCCGAACTCTTGCTCATTGGGTATCTTGAAATCGGTATAGGTAAGTTCCGTTTCCTTGTCCATCGTCTTGGCAAATTCTTCCTTTGCATCATCAATGATTGAGTTTAGGATTTCCTGGTTGGCTACAGAGCAAGCCACTATTCTCTGGACTTCCGCCTCATCGTCGATACCATTATCGGAAAACCATTTGTAGATTGCGTCCTTGAGCACTCGGCTGGAGTCGTGTGGAGCGTATGGCGAAGATGCTGATTTTAGGAATAGGTTAAATACCCGTTCGATATATGGCTTATC
>CAZFGY010000007.1:0-22152 GCA_964518465.1 uncultured Candidatus Saccharibacteria bacterium
ACCTGTTCCCATTCCGAACACAGAAGTCAAGCCCAGTCGCGGCGATTATACTGCCTCAAGCGGGAAACTAGCAAGGTGCCAAATTATACGATTAAGCCACCCAGACGGGTGGCTTTTCGTCTTATTGAGATCATTTTTATTGTATAATATATATAGTTATGGCTACTAGTAAAGATTTTTGTGACCAGGTTCTAGCCCAACTCAACTCAGTTGGTGGCATTACTTGTCGACCCATGATGGGCGAATATCTGATTTATTGTCGAGGTGTATTGATTGGTGGCATCTATGATAATAAATTACTTCTCAAGGAAACACCCAGCGGCGCCCGCTATCATCTGCAATGCGTCAGTCCTTATCCAAGTGCGAAACGTACCATGTACTATGTTGAGAATCTCTCCGACCCCACCTACCTTCGAGGGCTTATTCTCAATGTTTATACTGACCTTGCTCCGAATAATTCTGATCGCACTCACAAGGACTAAACTGTGGATAGAAAAAATATCAAAGATTCAGAACTACCTCCAGTTACTCCCGCCATGCGCGAGGCGCTTTTACTCAAACTCAAAACCTTACCTGCCGCGCCAGGCGTCTATTTTCATAAAGGCGCTAACGGTGAAATAATTTACGTAGGTAAGGCCGCTGTTCTGAAAAATCGAGTTCGGCAGTATTTCCATAAGACTGGTAAAGATCCAAAAACCGCTGCTTTAGTTAGTGAAATTGCTGACACCGATTGGATCGTAGTGGATACCGAAATGGACGCCCTTTTTCTTGAATCAGAAATGATTAAACGTTATATGCCGAAATGGAACATTCTTTTGCGCGATGATAAGACCGTTTGCTACGTTCGCATCGATATGAAGTCAGAAGTCCCATACATTAGTTTTACGCGCACTCCGCAGGATGATAAGGCTACTTACGTAGGACCTTTTTATGGTAAGCTGTCTGTCGAGAAGGCTCTACGCATTCTACGTAAGGTCTTTCCGTATTACGATAAACCTTACGACGGCAAAAAAACTCTCAATACGGATCTAGGATTGACTCCTGGCATAGAAATCGGCAAAACTACACCCAAAGAATACAAAAAGAATCTACGTAAACTCATTCTTTATCTCGAAGGGGGACGACATAAGCTCCTCGAAGATCTAGAAAAGCAGATGCGTATCGCCGCCAAAGCCGAACGCTTCGAAGAAGCAGCCGAAGCTCGCCAGCAATTGTTTGGCCTCAGGGAATTGCAAAAGAAAATTGTTTTTTCTGACAAAGAATTCCTTGATATTTCCTCCGATCGCGCTCTGACTGATCTTCAAAAACTTGTTAATCTATCAAAACCGCCGCGTCGTATCGAAGGATATGATATTTCGCACCAGTCAGGTACCAATGTGGTTGGATCCATGGTGGTTTTCGTTAATGGTGTTTCCGACCGCTCCGAATATCGTAAATTCAAGCTCCACCATCAGAAGAATAATGATACTGCAAATCTCTACGAAGTCATTGAACGTAGGCTCAAACATCCCGAGTGGACTTTCCCAGATCTCGTCATTTTAGACGGTGGCATTAACCAAGTTAACGCCGTCCGAGAACTCCTCGCGGCTCATGAAATTCCCGTTATTGGTCGCGACAAGTCAGGCGATCATTCTCGTAGCGCTAGAGTTAATATCGTCGTACCAACTCCCGACAATTTTCATCGTATCGTCGAGCTCCCATCAGGTTCGCACATCGCTAAATTAATTGCTCGCATTGATGATGAAGCACATCGCTTCGCAATTACCTACCATACCTTACTAAAACGTAAGAATATGTTAAAATAAGCATATGATACGACGACAAATCATTGTCTTTATTTTGCGTTGGATTGCCTCCAGCCTTGGCATGTATTTATGCATTAATTGGCTTGGTACGATAGGACCAGAATCATCCGAGGCTTTTTCCGAATCTTGGTTGCTCTTTGCTGCCGCTGGACTAATTTTTTCCCTCGTCAATTCGATCCTGAAACCGTTAATCAAAATTTTCGCTCTCCCTCTCGCTATTTTGACGATGGGCATCTCTACAATCGTCATTAATACCGCTATGGTCATTTTGACGATCTACTTATTACCAGGCGTCGAAATGGATTTTTGGGGAGCTTTAATTTCGAGTATTGTCATGAGCTCAATCAATACAATCTTAAATTTTTTCCTAGGTTAGACTTGTCTTATAAGTTGGGTAGTAGTATAATTAATACATGAATTTGGGAACGCTATTTCAGAGTATTACGCTTATTTCGGCAATTTTGTCGATTCTACTCATTCTCTTGCAGCAACGTGGCGCCTCGCTTGGAGCTGGGTTCGGTAGCTCTGGGGAGCTCTACACCACCCGCCGTGGCCTCGAGCGTTCACTTTTTAATGCGACTGTTATTTGTGTCGTCGTTTTCGTTCTTTCAATCCTTTGCCTATTATTAGTACCAATGCAATAGAATCGGAGTCACGTAGGATAACAAAAGGTAAATATGAAACCTACTACAAAAAAGCGTGGGCAAAAACTAGTGAAGCGTTGGGAAAGGTTTTCCGAGCGTGCTAAGGAGGAAAGCCGCGAACACATTCAGGAAAATATTATCAGCCGTCTCCCCAATGCGAGACGTGTCCGTCTGCTCATTCTTGAATGGTGCTTGCTTGTTATTGTCATTACGTCGTTGGCCTTGACGCAGGCATTTTGGTATAATCAATCTTATTCTGTCCAGGCTTATGTGGACGGTGGTACTTATATCGAGGCTACTATCGGTCGTGTAAATTCGCTCAACCCTCTTTTTGCGACCACCAATAGTGAAAAAGTTCTCTCGAAACTAATGTTTGCGACTCTCTCGACTATCGATTATTCAGGCCACGTTGGGCTTGGCTTGGCGTCATCTATCATTCCTGACGAAACTGGCAAAGTCTGGACTGTCACGATCAAAGATGGGCTGAAATGGTCCGACGGTGAGCCGATTACGCTCGACGATGTCTTTTTTACGGTTAATCTAGCCAAAGATCCCACAGTCAATACTGCCTATTCGTCAAGTTTTTCCGGTGTAACCGTTGAAAAGATTGATAACTCACTCGTCTTTGCCCTTCCTTCCGCTTATGCAGATTTCGATACTACTTTGAACATCCCGATTTTACCTGCCCACATTCTAAGTGACGTTACTCCAGGGCAGCTCCTCGAGCACAGCTTTAGCTCTAGCCCAGTTACATCAGGCGCCTTCACTTTCAACGCCTTGCAGAATGTTTCCGGCGATGGCGAAAAAATTATTTACCTCGCCGCTAACCCCTATTATTATAAATCCGAGCCAATGCTGAATAGTTTTGCTATTCACACCTACGGCACCGCCGATGAAATTGTTACCGCTATTTCTTCGGGAGAAGTCACGGCCACTGCCGAGTTGTCTGCCGTATATCGCAACCAATTGCCGCCCGATCTAGTCTATGAGAAACAGACTGCCCTTGCTAGCGGCGTGTTTGCTTTCCTTAACACCACCCGCACTCCGCTCAATAATCTCAGTGTCCGCCAGGCGATCCAAAAAGGTGTCGATATTACCACGGTTCGATCCGTTCTTGATGACGAATACCCCCTCAATTATCCCATTTTGAGCTCTGAGATCGAACTGAGCGAATATCCTGAAATTCCGCCTTATGATAAGGCTGCCGCGCAAGCCGAAATTGCCGCTGCTGGTGCTAATGGTGCCAAGCTCTCAATTGTTACCATCAACTCTGGTTACTTGCCTGCTCTAGCTGAGACCTTTAAAAATCAGCTAGAAGGTCTTGGCTTTGAGGTCGAACTTTCGATTTACGATGCAGGTCAGGAATTTCTAGTCAACACGGTCCGTCCTCGCAACTACGACATCCTTCTTTACGAAGTTGAATTAGGCGCCGACCCAGACTTGTTCGCTTATTATCATTCTTCACAAGCTTCAGCGACCGGTCTCAATCTTTCAAATTATTCCAATGCCCTTGTCGATGATCTTATTCTTAGTGCTCGCACATCTATGAATCCTGCCACTCGCATCTCGCGTTATGAGACTTTCTTGCGCCGCTGGGTGACTGATGTTCCTGCCATCGGGATCTATCAGTCCAGCTTAGTCTATTATTTCAACAAGAACGTTCGCTCATTCTCCGAAGACGATCAATTAATTTACGCTACAGATCGCTTCGTCGATGTCGAATATTGGGCAGTCAATAAAGCCGCCAAGAACCGCACTCCATAATTTCTAAAATATGGTATAATGATAAAATGAGAAGTTTATCGACAAGCCTAAAGACAGAAATTGGTAAAAAAGTTCAAGTTTCCGGGTGGGTCAATTCGCGCCGTGATCACGGTGGATTAATATTTATTGATTTGCGCGATCACCAGGGGATCATCCAGCTCGTCATCACTCCTGATACTCCTGCTGCTTTTGAAATTGCCGAACAGCTTCGAGATGAATTTGTAATCTCTGCCGAAGGCACCGTTCGAGAACGCACCGCCGACCTGAAAAATCCCAATATCGAAACTGGCGACATTGAAGTCGTTGTCGATACGCTAGCTATCATTAATAAATCCGAGCCTCTTCCTGTCAATACGCATGACGAAGGCGTTGCTTCGAGCGAAGAGCTACGTCTGAAATATCGTTTTCTCGACTTGCGTCGTCCATCCATGCAAAATATTCTGCGCCGTCGTGCCGAATACTATCGCATTATGCGTCGTTACATGGATGAGCACGATTTTGTCGAAATCACTACACCAATCCTCGCCAATTCCTCCCCAGAAGGTGCGCGTGACTTTCTCGTCCCCTCGCGCCTACATCCCGGCAAGTTTTATGCTCTGCCTCAGGCTCCGCAACAATTCAAGCAGCTCTTAATGGTGGGCGGTGTTCCTCGCTATTACCAAATTGCTCCATGTTTCCGCGATGAAGACCCTCGCGCCGATCGTCTCTACGGCGACTTTTACCAGCTCGACATGGAAATGGCCTTTGTCGATGACGGCGAGACTGTCCGCATCATGATGGAACCGCTCATCAAGCAATTGGTCACCGAATTCGCACACAAAGAATTATTTTCTACAGAAATTCCTCGCATCCCCTATCGCGAAGCGATGGATAAATATGGCACTGACAAACCCGATTTACGCTATGGTCTAGAATTAATCGATCTTACGGACGAACTAAAAAACTGCGAATTCAAGGTATTTCAGACGCCATCCGTCAAGGCAATTCGCGTACCTGGCGGTAGCAAATTTACCCGTAAGCAAATAGATGAATTTACCGAGCTCGCACGCAAAAACGGTGCTGGCGGCCTAGCATATATACTATATGAAAACGGCGCGGTCAGAAGCCCGATTGCAAAATTCCTTCAAGATACAGAGCTGAAAGCAATTCAGGATAAAACCGGTGCAGTTGATGGTGACGCAGTTTTCTTTGGTGCCGATACTAGGGAACAAGTCAACAAAGTTCTTGGCATCATGCGTATTGCCTTTGCTGACGCTCTCAGTCTGAAAGATAACACCAAGATCGCCCTTTGCTGGATCGTAGATTTCCCATTTTACGAATGGGACGACGGTGCCAATAAACTAGATTTTGGCCACAACCCCTTCTCTCTGCCAAAAGGTGGCTTGCAAGCGATTCGTGAAACCGAAAACAAGCTCGACATCGTAGCTGATCAGTATGATATGGTGATGAATGGTTATGAAATTTGCTCCGGGGCCGTCCGTAACTATAATCCAGAGATTATGTATGAAGTTTTTGGCGTTCTGGGTTATGACAAAGATTATGTCGCCGAGAAATTCGGTGGTATGCTGAACGCTTTCAAATTCGGTGCGCCACCTCACGCGGGTTGTGCCTTTGGTATTGACCGCATGTTCATGGTCTTAGAGAATTTAACCAATATCCGCGACATTGTTGCCTTCCCGAAGAATGGTTCTGGCATCGATCTCATGATGGATTCTCCATCGTCTGTTGACGACAAGCAATTGGAAGAGGCTCATCTGGCTCTTGTCGAAGAAGACTAACCATCTTCATTGCTAAGTATGTTATAATTGCTACATGGTCTGCATAGCCGCCTTTATCATCCTGTGCCTAGTCGGCATCTTCGTAGCGTTTTTGAGTATTTTTCGACGCGACATTGGCCGCAAATACTGGAGTGTTTTCAAGAAAGCTTGGGGTTGCGTTTGGAAAAAGGTTCGTCTTCAGAAATGTGAAACAAATTTTAAAGACGATGTTAAGAATTCGCTACTTTCCAAAGTTGTTCTAAAACATCCTACCTGGGTCAAGCCACTTGGCGTTGCGATTGAAGTTAGCGCTGTACTGATTGTCGTAATTACCGTTTGGTCACTGATTGAATCTATCAAAGCTTTGCTTGCGATTTGGATCTTTGGCACTTGTAACGTCTCTCAACCAGCCAATTGTGCCCTCGGATCTGAAGTTTGCGGTATTGACGCCGCCGAGCCTACTAATCCTATCGAATGGACTGGCCGCTGGTTCTCAGAATGGGGAGAAATCTTTGCTAATATTCCCGACCGCTTTCGTACTTGGAATGCTGAAGATTACCTCGTCGAACCTTACACCTATGCTGAAGCTCCAACAGATGGACGCCCTCTAGCTCTGGATATTTTTGATCCCGGTTGCACGGTTTGCTTACAAAGTTATCGCAACCAGAAAAACTCCGGCTTTTTCTCCGAATACAATACCATTCTGATGGTTTTCCCCATCGAATTACCCGACGGTAATTATAAGTTTGCTAATTCTGATCTGATCGCGAAGTATTTCTATGCTGCCAACCTCTTGGACACGAACTACGGCGCAAAAATCATCGATCGCTTATTTACTTCCGCCGACGAAAACGGCGTTAATTACCAAGCGGTCTTCCTTGCTGCTTCATCAGAAAAAGCCGAGCAACTTTTGCAGGCGTGGCTAAAATCTTTCGGCGCGTCCGCAAAAGAAATCCAGAAGCTCGCTGATGCCGCCCACGGTGAGGAAGTATCTCGCATCATTTCTGAGGTAAAGACTGTAGTGGAAGACAAAATCCATGCCAAAGGCATCCCTACGGCAATTTATAACGGAAAGAAGCATAATGGCTTATATGAAGCGAAGTAAAATACTCGCCTGTCTACTAGCCTGTTTGCTTTGTATCGCTCTATCTTTGCCGGTCAGCGCACTTAGCGACGTGCAGCGCGGTGCCATTTCTCAAAACTGCGCCACCATCAAACAATCCCTCCAGCAACTTCAGCGCGTTGACTCTCGCACCCGCACCTACTTGGGCGCTTCTTACGAGAGCATCTCCAACCGTTTTATTACACCATTAAACTTACGTCTTGTCAAGAATAATCGCACTGAAGCCAAATTATTTTCCATCCAATCAGATTTTGCTGCTGCACAAGCACGTTTTCGTGAGACTTACACGATTTATATGCGAGAGCTCGAAGGTCTCATTGTTACTGATTGTCAATCCGACCCCCAATCCTTTTATAGCCATCTCGAAGTTACGCGTACTCGTCGATCCGAACTCCAGAGCGCTGCCCTTCGTCTGAAAGAATTAGCCTATTCTCAATATCAAGCCGTTTTAGATCTGAGGAGCTCATTGTAATGGCCTTTGTTCGTAGCCCTGGTGGCCGTAACCTGACATTACTAGGCATTGGTGCGATCGTTATTACAATTATCATGACCGGTACTAGCTTGTTCATCTATCGTAGCTCTGGCGATATTTACCTAGACCGTTCGAGGCCAGGCTATTTGCCAGATCGCGAAGAAGTCAATGAAGATGCCGAAACCACGACCAACTATGCCTATCCCGACACCGGTGCCTTTGATCGAGCAGAACTTGATGAATATCTCAAGGAGCTCCAAAAAATCATCGACCACCTTCAATCACCGGCCGACCCTTACGGCCCTGGACCCCTTTCTGACGAATCGTTAGGCATTCCCAGTGACGAGCCAGACAAAGACGCTACGCGTCGCTAGTTATAGCGCTCCGCTTCTTCGGCTACCGAACGCGGAGGAGCCACTACATGCTTCGCTGCAGACTCTTGATTCCCAGCATAGACCAATTTTCTCAGCCACAAATCCGCTGGCCCCGCCGTCATCATCAGCACCAGATAACCCTTATCATGCCATTTTTTCAGAGCTTCCGCTAGATTATCGTCTAGTTCAGCCGCTTCAGCCACTTTTTTATTAGTTAACTTTTCAATAAAATCCTTCGGCTGTACAATTTTCTGACTTTCGTCTTCGCGTACGAGATAGGTAGGCAACCAGTAGATTTTTTCTACTTCCTCAAAAGCCTCAGCATATTCATCGACCAACTCCGCTTGCCTCAGATTCTGATGTGGCTCGTAAACTACTACGACCCCCTTCAAACCACGCCGATCTGCTTCTTCTTTTGCGATTTCAACCGTTGCCGCCACCTCCTCCGGATGATGGGCGTAATCCGAATAGAACCCCTCAGAAACTTGCTCAAAACGTCTCCCGACGCCCGGAAACTCATTCATGACCTTCACAATTTTCTTCCGCTGGCTACCCGAGAATCTTGCTAGCCCCCGCGGACGCGGCATCAAGCGTTGCATTACATCAATAGCCAAGGTCGCATCATAGCGCCTAGCCTCTCCTGCCAGCGTTACGTCTGCTGCAATTTCGTTTCCCCGAATCACTTGCTCGCTCTGTTTCTCGAATTGTTTAAAAGCATCCTGATAAGATTTTACGGTTGGATAAACATCAGGATGATCATATGTCACTGTAGTAATCACCGCCAGCCACGGATGATAAGCCAAAAAGTTGCGGTCGTACTCATCAGCTTCGTAAATGAAATATTCCGATTTTGGGTCATATTTTCCCGCGTCAGCAAACGGCAAGGTCGTCCCGATCGAATACGATACCGGCACCCCTAGTTGCTGAGCAGCCCAAATAATCATCGCTGTAGTCGTCGTTTTACCATGCGTTCCAGCAATTGCTACCATCTTTAGCTTCAACTTTTTCACCAAATAACTAATCAATTCGTCGCGCTTAGAAATCTTTAATTTCAACTTTTTAGCCATCTGCAGCTCAGGATGGTCCTCGGGCAAAGCCGAAGTGTAGACAAACCAATCCGCCCCGCCTTTTTTCGCGCAAGTTTGCAAAAAAGTCCCGTCTTGCTCCCCCAGATAAATTTTAATTTCGTTACGTACCAGTTCGTTTGTAATCGCGCCTGGCAACAAATCTGAGCCACATACCTCGAGCCCAGCATTTTTCGCCATCAACGCGAGCGGCCCCATCCCCGTACCAGAAATCCCTGAAATATAGATCTTCATAAACTCATTATATCATACCAAATATGCTATAATAATCATAACAATGGGTGGCAAGCAAAAGACTCATCGCCTTCGCCAGGCTTTGCATCGCCTTAGAACCGTTCGCACTTGGCAACTGGTTCTAATTTTGGTGCCGCTGCTCTTCTTTACCGCTACTCTCTTGCGCTTTGACCATATTAGAATGTCAGATTTGCGCGCAGCCGTTCTAGCGGCTGACGAAGCTGGTGACGATGCCAAAATCCAAGAAACTTTAGTTGCACTGCAAAAATTCGTCGTCTCGCATGTCGTGATTAATATCATCGAAAACAACGGCAATCATTCAGTGATTTTTGGTACTGGTCCTTTTTATCTCGAGCATCAATACCTCCGCGCTGCGAACGCCGCCATCAAGTCCGCCGAGTCAGAGCTCGCCAACGATTCCAATCCTCACGGTAATATTTATGCCGCGGTTGCTGGAATTTGCCAGCCCCTCGCCATCGCTAACGGCTGGCAATGGTCTAGTCAAGGCTATCTCGACTGTTGGACTTCCGAACTCGCCAAGTACCCCGCCAGCGACGAACTCGACATTAATCTCACAGCCGACGTCCCCTCCACCGAACTCTATCGCTATAATTTCGCCTCTCCTCTCTGGTCTCCCACTCCAGCCGGCTTCGCCCTGCTTGCAAGTGTCCTAATTATAACAGTTGTTATAATTAGACTAGTTACTTGGTTAATCCTCAGAATTGCCCTAATTTTTGTCAAGAAGTCCTAAAAACATAAGATTTTTCCGAAAATCCCATAAAACCCCTTGACGCTCCCATAGAATCGACATAATATAAAGATATAATAACCTAAGGAGGAACCTAATGGCCTACGAACATACCAACAGTAAAGGCGTTACCTATTATCTGCACAAATCCGAAGTTACCCTACGCGGTGGCAAACCACAAACGATTTATTTCTTCACCAAGACTGCCGAAGGTGGTAAGGGTACCCCGTGCGATTTGCCAGCCGATCGCGTCGTGAATGAAAATCCACGCAACGGTTTCTTGACTCTCAAGAAAAAAGCAGCGTAGTTTCTTTGCACGCTGATAAAATATTTAGGTACGAAAATCTCCATTTGCAACCCTCTGCGAGTGGAGATTTTTTCTCTTGTAATAAACTGAGATTATGCTATAATGCAAAATATGAGTGATAATAAAACTAATAATCGTAAGAAGGCTCTCAAAGAGTTCTTGATTGGCGCTGGCTTCGCCGCCCTCGGTGGCATTGCTACCTTCGCCTCGTATAATTCCGCCCGTCCTGGCGGTACCTACACGGTCTACACCGGCATTATCGTGCTCGGTGCAGTTTACGCCATCAAAGGTCTCTTCGGTCTAATCTTCCCGAACGCTTTCAAGAAAAAGTCAGCAGGGAATAACCCCAAAGCCTCAGCCGAAGCCCTCGAAGAGGCTGACGAAGCTGACGTCGTCAAAGACACCGACGCCAGCAAATAAAAAATAGACCCATCAGGGTCTATTTTTTTGTCGCACTTTGTTCAAATCAATTCTGGTGCGCCTGACTAGACTCGAACTAGCACAGCTTAAAATCGCCACTACCACCTCAAGGTAGCGTGTCTACCAATTCCACCACAGGCGCAAAGAACTGACATAATTATAGCAAAATTTCACGAAAAAACAAGGCAACTTTTCTAAAAACCACAAAAAGGTCTTGTCAAAACGCACAATCTCGCGTATTATAAAAGCATAAAAGTCATGTAAATTGGCCAACATTGATCATAAAACCAAAATAGGAATAAAAGATGGACAAATTCATCAAAAAACTCTTTATCACCATAAGCATCTTGACCTGTGCTGCTCTCAGCCTCGTCCCTCTTACTTCTTATGCCGTCGATGAAGCGACCGGCGAGTCTACTGGCAAGACTACCGACAGTAAGACTACGCATGTCAACGTCAATGTCGCTGGCACGCTCACCCTCGAGGTAGTTAAAGACCCCAATATCATCACTGTCGCCCCCGAAATGTTTGAAACTGGCAAAATTTCCGCCCGCGTCTCGTCCAATGCCGCTTATAGTATCTATCTAAACGCTAAAGAAATAGTCGATCTCACCTTAGCCGGTCGTCCCCCTATCATCATCCCAGCCGCCAGCGGCGCTCTTAATACGCCAGGTAGCGTGGGCTGGGGCATTAAGAAAAAGATTACCGCGGCCGATGGCACCGTTTCTGATGCCGCAGAATTTTCCGCCATCACTTTAACCCCAGAAGTTTTCTATACTAGCCCAGGTCCATCCTCTTCAGCTGATCCGACTGATTTTGTTGTTGGCGTCGCCGCTGCTCCCAACCAGCAGGCCGGCACTTACAATACCATCATTACCGTCACCGCCTCTACTACTTCAAGCACCAATAACTAATGTTCAAGCGTTTTCTTCTCTTTCTTAGCCTTCTTTCCGTCACTATTATCTTCGCTCCACCGGTCGCGGCTTTCGAAACCGGCGATGTCGTCATGTCAATCAGCCCCTCCGAGCAAGATCTAGTCCTGCGCCCCGGCCAAACTTTTTCCGGTAGCATTGAAGTCAAGAACAACGGTCGCCTCCCCTTCGATTTTGTAGCTTCGGCCATGCCTTTTAGTGTCACCGATTCGAATTACAATCTCGATTTCACCACTGAAAGTTCCAACACTCTCATTCACAAATGGATTACTTTTTCCGCCCCTTCTTACCATGTCGAACCCGGCCAATCTGTGCCAGTTAAATTCGAGATCAAAGTCCCACTCGATGTCTCCGGCGGAGGCCAATACGCTGCCATTATCGTCCGTACCGACGATAGTATTGATAGTGACGCTCTAGTTCAAATCTCCTCCCAGCTCGCCTCGCTTCTTTACGCCCGTATCGAAGGTGGCACTTTGCGGGAGGACGGCCGCTTGTCGAATCATACTTTGCCCGGATTCATTCTCGGTTCTAAATTTGCCGTGTCCGCCACGATCGAAAACATCGGCAACGTTAGCTTCCGCGCCCGCCAGACCATGACCATCCGCGATTTCTTCACCGGGAAAGAAGTCGTCACACCTTCCTCCGTCGCCAGCAACGAGCAGCCTCTCGGCACCAACTCTTTCGTCATTTTTCCCGGCACTTCCCGCACCTCGATTCTGAATTGGGACGGCGCTCCCCAGCTCGGTATTTTCCGCGTTCAGCAAACGATCTCTTTCCTCAAAGAAGAATATCTTTACGATCAAATCGTCATCGTCTGTCCGATCTGGCTCATCGGAGCGATCATTATCCTCATTGTCTTACTAATGCTCTGGCTCATTCTTCGCAGCCGCAAACTGAAAAATCACTCCGCCTCCGCCCGTCTCTAGCATTGACTTTTATCACAATCAGTGGTACAGTAGAAAGATATGACACAAAATATTCGTAACGTTGCTATTATTGCGCACGTCGATCACGGAAAAACCACCCTGGTCGATGGTCTTTTGAAACAATCCAACACTTTCCGCGACAACCAAGCCGAGATGTCGCAAACTCTTATCATGGATTCCATGGACCAGGAACATGAACGCGGCATTACTATTACCGCTAAGCAAACCGCCGTCTATTATCAAGACTACAAAATCAATATCATCGATACCCCCGGCCACGCGGATTTTTCTGGCGAAGTCGAACGTACTCTCAACATGGCTGATGGCGTGCTACTGATCGTTGACGCTCAGGAAGGTCCGATGCCTCAGACCAAATTCGTTTTACAAAAGGCTTTACATCTTAAGCTTAAGCCAGTCGTCATTATTAACAAAATCGACAAACCCGGCGCCCGTATCGCCGAAGTCGAAAGCGAAATTGCCGACCTCTTTCTCGAATTAGCCAGCGACGAGAGTCAGCTCAGCTACCCAATTTATTACGCGATCGCTCGCGACGGCAAAGCCGGCAAAACTACTGATCTCGACAATGATCTTCATGTTATCTTTGAATCAATCATCCATGATATCCCTGCTCCCAAAATCGATCCTGATGCCTCAAAAGGCGCCCAGCTTCTCGTCGCCGCACTTGCCGCTGATAATTATCTCGGTAAATATGCCATTGGCAAAATCTTTCGCGGCAAACTGAAAAAAGGCGAATCTGTCAAAGTCCTCCATTTCGACCACGAAACTGGCGAAACTAGTACCTCTAGCGCTAAAATCGAAAACCTCTTCGCCTACAAAGGTCTCGGTCGCGAAGAAATTCTCGAAGCCGAGGCCGGCGACATTGTCGCCGTTTCCGGCATCCAGCAAGCCAGTATTGGCGATACAATCGCTACCGGTGAGCAGCCCGAAGCTCTTCCTACTATCGAACTCGAAGCACCTACACTTAGTATTTATATCGGACCCAACACTTCTCCTCTTAAAGGTCAAGAGGGTGAATTTACCACCTCGCGCCAAATTGCCGAACGTCTCGAAAAAGAGCTCGAAACCAACATTGCCCTCAAAATTGTCCCCGATGGCCTTGGCTACAAAGTCTCCGGCCGCGGCGAGTTGCACCTTTCCGTTTTGATCGAAACTATGCGTCGCGAAGGTTATGAGTTAGAAACCGGCCGCCCCGAAGTGGTTTATAAAGAAGTCAATGACCAGAAATGCGAGCCAATCGAAGAGCTGACTATTGAAGTCGACCCGGAATTTGTCGGCGCCGTTTCTCAGGAACTCGGCGTTCGCAAAGCGGAACTCAAAAGCCAAGAGATCACCTCCTCTGGTAGCACCCGCTTTACCTACGAGATCACGACCGCTGCTCTGATTGGTCTCCGCAACAACCTCCTCACCGCCACCAAGGGCACTGCCATCATGTCCTCTCTCCCCGCCGGCTATCGCCCTGTAGAAGGGAAATACAAGCCCGAACGTAACGGTGCGTTGGTCGCTTTCGAGCCCGGCACTTCTACCGCCTATGCCCTTGACGCCGCTCAAGCCCGCGGCATTCTCTTCATCCCGCCCGGCGTCCCTGTTTATCAAGGCATGATTGTCGGTCTCTCCAACAAGAAAGACGATCTCGATATCAATATTTGCAAAGAAAAACAGCTTACTAACATGCGTACTCACGCCTCCGACGGCGCTATCCAACTTACTCCCCATACCCAGTATTCGCTCGAGCAATGTATCGACTTTCTTCTTGACGACGAACTGCTTGAGGTCACCCCAAAGTCTCTCCGTCTCCGCAAACGCCAACTCGATCCTGTCAAACGCAAACGCGAAGCCCGAATCTAACCGCACCCCGTCTGCCTATTGACAAAATATAAAATCTGTGCTAATATAGAAATACAGACCTCTTAGAGGTCAAATCTGTAGTGATTCGAACCTTTATAAACTAAGAAAGTTGGTGTAATTTTGACAATTCCTGTTATTATCCTCAGTTGCTGCCTCGCCTTTCTTCTCGGCTGCGGTCTCGGTCTTCTAGAACCATACTACAAGCGCAAGCTTGCCGAGTACGCCTTCTCAAAGCTCGGCACAATCTATTTTTGCGGACACAACTTTGCTGATGTCATCGAGAAAAGATTCTTCCCGCGTTACTGTGACTTTACGAATTATGGTTTTTGCTGGACCGTCGCCGCCCTTGGCATGTTGGCTATGAAAGACAATCGCTCTTCGCGCATTGTTCATGCAACTTTTGACAATGATGGTCAAGAATTATTCCACGGCTGGCTCGAGTTTCGTTTCCTCGGCATCTGGTGGATTTTCGATCCTCTATGGGGTGATCCTGCTTCGTTCATTCGCCCTCACCGAGGATCTTATCCTTGTCTCTATCCAATTAAGACTAAGCAGATCTGCAACCATGATGAGTTCTGGTCCTATCCCATTTCTAGACAACTCCAAGAAAGGCTCAAACATCCCGAAACATCCTATCTTTTTCACGAAGTCTACCGTATTTACACAAACTATAGAGATGTTGACACTATGTTTTGTGATCAGCTCCTCGAGTTTACCCTCCCAAGCTACAGCGGAAAGTGTTGTAGTGTCGGCACCTATATCGACGATGCCGATGGCGCCATCATTTTTTTCTCGACGCATCCTGGATGAATTTATGGCGAAACCTACGCGCCTACGCCCCAAAGCCCACACAATTCGCAGGGCACTCGCTCTAAAGAAAAAATACAAACAGCGCTGGGAAGAGTACAAAGCCGAGCATGGTCTTCAGGACAATATCCCCATGTAATTTCCGACCAGCCAACTTCCTTCACTCTAGCCGCCCCTCACCGGGCGGTTTTTACTTCTCCGCATGTTATAATATACATTATGTTAATCGATACCCATTGCCATCTCCATGATCCTGAGTTTTTTAGCAAACCTCAGCAGCTCGAGTTTCTTGAGAATGCTCACAAACAGGATGTTCAAAAAATCATCGTCATCGGCACCGATCCCGAGGATTCCAAGACCGCCCAGCAATTTGCCCTCGCGCACGATAACGTCTTCTGGACCTACGGCATCCACCCCGAACACGCCCATCACGACGTTGCCGAAGTAGCTAGCGATATTTTTGAGAGACTAAAGCGAGCGAAAGCTGAGCGAGCGGAAGGAGACACTCGTAAAGACGGGCTGTCGACTGGGTCTCGAGAAAATAATGCTAGCCACTTCGGCAAGCTTGTTGCCATTGGCGAAATCGGCCTCGACTACCATTACGACGGCTACAATCGCACCGCCCAGATCCGTCTCTTCGAACAAATGCTCCAGCTAGCTCAGGACCTCGCTCTCCCCGTCTCGCTCCATCTGCGCGAAGCTTTTGCCGACTCCTGGGCCGTTCTGGATAATTTCCCGCATCTTTGCGGCGTCGTCCATAGTTTCACCGGTAGCAAGCAAGAGCTGAAGCACGCTCTTTCTCGCAATTTCTATATCGGCGTGAACGGCCTCGCGACTTACACTACACCGGCTTTACCTCCGCTAGAAAAAATGTTGTTAGAAACGGACGCTCCCTTCTTGACCCCAGTCCCTTTCCGTGGTACAATAAATCAACCAGCATACGTGCATAACATTGCCACGTATCTTGCCGGAAAAATGGGTGTGGCAGAAGTTAATATTGCGGAGCAAACCACTACCAATGCAAAACAACTTTTTCAGATCTAAAGCACCAGCTTTCGCTCGTATCGAAGCCGACGAATATGTCACTTTTGAATCAGTCCAGCTATACCATGAACTGATGGATATTTCACGGGAGATTGAGTCATGCCGTGCCTCTCTTTAAGTCACGTTTTTGCTGAGCGAGCAAAATATCAGTCTACTAGAGCTATTTATCGTCAGCAACGTCAATCTAATCGTAATCTAAAAAATACTGCTGAGTCAAATTCTACCGCAGTTCGCTTGACTCGCGCGGATCTTATCAATGCCGAATCCCGCCTCGGTAGTACTATTTTTGGCCCCATCCCCGAAGGCCATCGCCGAGAATTCTTCCATGATCGCGAAAATATTTGGATTTGGCACGAAGATTGGACCGACGAGCGTCATCATTCTCACGAACTTACCGTTCGCTACGAGGTTCGTATCTCCGGTGTCTATAAGAAAGTCTCTGCCGGTAAATATTTTAAACTCGAAGGTGACGAGCTCGAAAATTTCCGTCAAGCTACGCACGCCTATCTCCACGTGATTAAAAAACACCTCTATAACCAGCCCGCGAGCACCTAAAACCCACCCCACACATTGACAATTATCAAAAAGTGTGCTACAATGGGAGTGTTGAGGGTGGGATTTTGTTGCATTATAAAGCACAAAATCAAGTATTTTACCATTTAGGAGGTGTTATGAACTATGAGCTCAAGCTATATCCGTCTTGCACGGCGGATTTTCCGTCGCGCTCGTGAGAGCAAGATCTATCGGCGCGCGTTCTCGGACGAGTACCGGAGGCACATCGAGTATCGTTTTCACGACAGCCATTTAACTCTGTTCATTCTGACCGTGTTTTCGCTGGTCTGGCTGATTCAGAGCGTACTTCATGTCCTGTTTGCCAAATATCGTCTTCCGCTCTGGTGTTGGAGCAACATTTATCGGCTTGCCGTCTTCGTGGCCTGCCTCGTTTTTATCTTCCGCACCCTTCCTGAGTTCATGGCCGATCTTAGTGACGCTGATCGAGATGCCCTCATCAGATATCGTCGCATTCGTGACGGGCAGGACGAGAACATCTATCAGCGTTCGTGGCTATTCCGCATCAGACGGCGCAAGAAGAACCCCGTTTATAAGGGCTTTTACAAACACGAAAAAGCTGAGCTCTACAAAAACAATCCCGGTACACGCAAATGGTACTGGATTGGCCTCGGCATTTTCGTTGTTACTCTTAGCAATGCGCTCAACCTGCATACATTCAACTGGATTGTGCATCTCTTTATGTCTCTCGGCCTTTGGCTTTTTCTCACTTATTATCCCAAGGTTCGGGAAGTAATGTGTCAAGCCGACGCTGCCGCGCTTGTGAAATACCGTAAGCGTAGGGACGAAGATCAAACTCGCTAGCTCCACCCTCCTCACTGACCACTCCTTCGGGAGTGGTCTTTTCTTGCACTTTTGATATAATAGTCTTCAGATATGAAACCCGCTAAGTCATCTACTACGGCCGGAGTTTTGGGCATTTTGCTCGGCTCTTTTGGCGCTCACGATTGGTATTTGGGCAAAAAGAAGCCTGCCATCATCCACCTTTGCCTCGTTGTCGCCAGCCTAATTTTGGTCGCTATTGGCGCTTTGCTAGGAGGGAACTTTAGCGCTATTCGCGGCGACCTGATGGGCTTCGCATGGTCGCTTTATATTGGTATGTTGGGTTTTCTTGTCGCTCTTGGTAACGCGGTCTGGGGCCTCGTCGCTGGCATTCTCCTCCTCGCAGGTGGAGACGCAGCCCTCGCTGCCAAAGGTTACAACACTTCTCCTACCCCCTCGACCCCGAAGCAAAAGCTCACTCTCAGCCTCTGGCTCGGTGGCGGCGCCTTTGCGCTGATTCTGCTCATTTGCCTACTCGTAGCTCTACTACTCCATACCGATTACGGTGCAAGCTACCGCCTCGCTCGTAATCTCAAGAGCCAGCTCTCCGATCTCGTCCAAGGCTATGGCTGCGAGCAAGCCATCAGCTCTGTGAATCTTACCCGTGTCAACGCCTCTACTTATGCCGACTATACGAAATCCTGCGAAACGCTCTTGACTAATACTGACGATTTGCTTAGGCAGATTCGACGCACCACTGCCTATCGCAATAATAGTGATTTCCGCGACAGCTTCGAGAATTTCGAGGATCTCTATTCGGAGCAAATTCCGAATCTCCGCGTCGCCTCCTCTAGCCTCGATCTCTATACTTCTTGGCACAATTTCGTCTTGCGCTCCGAGAGCCTCACTCCCGCAAGCTCCGATAGTGATTTTACTGCCGCCGCCGACCTGCTTAAATCTACCGGTCACGAGACCCTCGTCCGCTACGCCGAAGGTTGGCTAGAAAAATCTCTTGCCTATGCCCATGCTTCTGAAGCCTACCGTAATTATCAGAGCGACGATCCCTCTGAACGCAGTCGCTTGCGCAACGCGCTGACCGCTCGCGATAGTGAGCGTCGCTTCTGGATTGCCGAGAATTATCCCGATCTGGAGCAGCTGACCGAGCTTGATTTCTCTAATTTCCACCGTATTTATACCGCTTTTCAGATTTTTTACGATCTCGCTACGACGCTCTACGAAGACAATTACGACTCCGGCAGCGGCGATTGTTCCGAAGCTTACGGTTTTGTACATTGCCTCTAGCAAGTAATTATGTTATAATCATACCATGATATATCTTGATCATGCTGCCGCTACTCCTCTCAGTACGCAAGCCCTCGCGGCGATGTCGCCCTATTTTTCTGAGCAATTCTTCAACCCTTCCGCGCCCTATTTACCAGCGAAACGCGTTCGGGAAGCCTACGAGGCGGCCAAAGCTGACATCGCCCATGTGATTGGCGCGAAAGGCACCGATCTCGTCATCACTGCGGGCGCTACCGAGTCTATTAACCTTGCTTTCACAGTGCTAAAGTATCTTCCTTCTACCCGCCCCCTCGTCCTCGAAACCGAACACGCTGCCGTCCTTGAGACTGCCAAAACCTACGCTACGAGCTTGATCAAAGTCAAACCTTCTGGTCTGATTGACCTTGACGATTTCAAACATAAATTGTCTGATGATATTGCATTAGTTTCAGTATCATTGGCTAATAATGAGCTTGGCACCATCCAGCCCATGGCCGAGATCGCCGAAATCATCCGCGTCGTGCGTCAAGATCGTCTTAAGCGCAGTATTCGTACGCCCCTCTATCTTCACTCTGATGCGTCGCAGGCCCTCACTCTGCTCGATGTAAATGTCGCCCGCCTCGGTATCGATCTCCTCACTCTAAATGCTGCTAAATGCGGCGGTCCCAAAGGTGTCGGTGCTCTCTACGTCGCTCGCGGTGTCAAACTTTCTCCCGTCACTACCGGCGGCGGTCAGGAGCGCGGCCTCCGGAGTGGCACCGAAAACGTGCCGGGCGTGATCGGTTTTGCCACTGCGCTTCAATCTGCCAAAACCCATCTCGCGAGCAACCGCCAAAAATACCAAAAAATGACCGCCGTCCTCCGCCAAGGTTTAGCCCAAATCGCCACTACATCACATTTTCCCGCACCTCTTTTCCTCGGCAGCCCGAAGTCTCAATTAGTGAATTTTCTCCCTGTTTCTTTCCCAGGTCTCGATGCCGAACGCTTAATCTACAAGCTCGAACAGCAGCAGGTCTACGTCTCGACCGGCGCCGCTTGCGCCGCCAGCAAAGGCACTAAATCCCACGTCCTCACCGCGCTCGGTCTCAGCGATGCCGAAATCGCCGGCTCTTTGCGCATCTCCCTAGGTAGTACGAATGACCTCGACCAAATCAAGCAAGCCGCCCAAATCATCACTGAAGCCGTTAGACATGAATATTTACGGCTGTCTGGAGGTATTCATGGCTAAAGTTTTCCTCGGCATGTCTGGCGGTGTTGATTCGTCGGTCTCGGCACTACTTTTAAAACAGCAAGGTTATGACGTCACCGGCATTTACATGAAAAATTGGTCAAAGGACCTCCCTGGCATGAAATGCCCCTGGGCCGAAGACCTCGCCGATGCCAAACGCGTCGCCGTCCAGCTCGATCTCGATTTCGAGGTCTGGGATTTTGAAGCAGAATACAAGCAAAAAGTCGTCGATTATATGCTCGCAGAGTTTCAGAAAGGCCGCACGCCTAATCCCGACGTCATTTGTAACGAATTGATCAAGTTTAAACTTTTTTATGACCAAGCTCTAGAACGTGGTGCCGATTTTATCGCTACTGGTCATTATGCCCGCACCGATGGCGAACACTTACTTACCGCTGTCGACACCAACAAAGACCAAACCTACTTCCTCTATCGTATGAGCGACGCAGCTACCGCAAAAACGCTTTTCCCAGTTGGAGCATTACAGAAGCCCGCTGTCAAAGCTTTAGCCACCAAGTACGGTCTCGATGTCGCTACCAAAAAGGAGTCGATGGGCGTCTGTTTCGTCGGCGAGGTCGATATGAAAGATTTTCTGCAGGAATATCTCGAAACTCGTCCGGGTGAAATCCGCGAACAAGAAACCCAGCAAGTCCTCGGCTTTCACGACGGCGCCATTTTCTATACCATCGGTCAACGCCACGGTCTCTACCTTGGTGGTGGCCTGCCGTATTACGTTGTCGCTAAAGATTTAGCCCAAAATATCGTCTACGTTTCCAAAAATCTCAATCATCCCGCCCTCTGGGCCAGGGAATTACAGCTCGAAGATCTACATTTCCGTAATGATCTCACCACCGCAGCCCTTACGAAATTTTCTGACCTGAAAGTCCGCCTCCGTCACCGCGCCCCCCTCATACCAGTAAAAATAGAATTAGTGGACGCAGTCGTTCGCTTGCAGTTCGTAAACCCCATCAAACGTCCCGCTCCCGGTCAATCCGCCGTCCTCTATCAGGGAGAAATTTGCCTTGGTGGCGGAATTATTGCCGAATAGAATTTTACCATTGACATTTTGCACAAAGTATGCTACAATAGAAAAACAAGGTAGTAATTCCACTGCCTAGCATTGGTTGTCTTGAAACAACCCAATTTAAAAAAGGAGATGATAAAAATGTTGACCGAAATCAATCAGCATACAGCGGTTAATTCTCAGCATACCGTCCCAAAAACTTTTCGCTTCCTTAAGGACGCTCTCAACGACGGCACTTACAGGGAGAAATTTCCCATCGGCACCCCCATTCCGGATGTCTGGACCGACCCTACTACCAGCATTATCTATCCTATGGTCCGCATCATCGTCGACTATCGCACGGTAGAGCTTGCAGGTCGCGAGCATCGTCTTGGCGCCATCCTCCTTAGCCAAACCGTTGTGCCACCCGATGATATAACCTTTGATGACAGAGGGTCTATTATCTTCGCGAAGTCCACCCTCAGGATGTGGCTGAATGGCGACGATCCCGATTGTTATCTTGCGGGATGCAATCCCGAGCTGCTCGATACTGTAGCAGAAGTGATGATCGATGGTGCCCTAGTTAAGTTCTTCCCGCCGAGCTTAGAAGAACTACATCTCGACCCGCACAAGAATCCGAAGCTCGAAAATTTGACTTGGGAATATTTTCGTGATATGTCTACGGATTACCATCAGCCCTGTTCGAAGCGGATTTTCCGCGCCCCTCTATCTGCTATGCCTATGCATGTATGGCTGCGCTCGGCACTCCGTGGCTATTCGGACCTTGTTTGGGGTGCGGATACGGACGGCTCTGCTTACTACTACTATGCGTACACCGCCGGTGGTGCGTGCGCCCCGGCCTGTGTCATCATTTAATCTCCAAATCTACCGCCCCTCCGGGGGCGGTTTTCTATCCATTCACCGATATTTATGATATAATACTCCCCATGAACGCAAATGAAATTCGCCAAAAATTCTTAGATTTCCAAGTTAAGCACGG
>CAZFGY010000008.1:0-21247 GCA_964518465.1 uncultured Candidatus Saccharibacteria bacterium
AAGAGAGTAACATTATGCCCAAAAGGACTTATCAGCCACACAAACGTCAACGTAAAGTTGAACATGGTTTCATGAAGCGTAATAGCACCAAGAATGGTCGTCAAGTTTTGAAGCGACGTCGCATTAAGGGTCGTGCTCGCCTCACTGCCTAGATGCTCGCTCAGAAATATCGTTTTCATTCGCGTGGGGGGGTTCGTTATGCTTACCAAAAAGGGAAGACCATTCGCACCCCCTCCTTATCTTTAGTCTATCTTCCTAATACTCGCGGGTTTTTGCGCTTTGGCGTCGTAGTTTCCAAAAAGGTTCTCAAATCAGCTGTCGGTCGCAATCGTATTCGTCGCCGGATCTACGAGGCTATTCGTCTCGAGATACCTGATTATAAGTATAAGATGGACTGTGTCTTTGTTGTTTACAGCCAAGCTCTTCTTACTATGCCTTTTTCCGACCTACGCCGCGCTATTCACGACCTCCTCGCTCGTAGTCTAGTTGAGTAAAATCTCCCCACACCTCTATTCTATGGTATAATTAAAGTATGTTTGAGTTAATTGACATGTTGATTGTTCGCCCAATCACAAATATACTTTTTGTTATCTATGGCTTTGTGGGAGATTTTGGTCTTGCAATCATCCTCTTTACAGTTTTAGTCAAGGTTTTACTATGGCCTATTGCTAAACGCCAGCTACATCAAACGCGCCTTATGCGTAAGATTCAGCCAGAGCTCGCCGAAATCAAAAAGAACTGTAACGGCAATCGACAGCTCGAATCCCTACAGATGCTCGACCTCTACAAACGTAATAATATTAAACCCTTCCGCTCGATTCTCACCCTTCTTATCCAATTACCGATCTTTATTGCCCTTTATACGGCTGTACGCGTTATCGTCCTCCCGACTCCTTCCGATAATCTCGAGCTACGTGCCTACGCTCCTGTACGCCAGATCGATCGTATCGAAGAAGTGGTGCAACTTCAGCAGCCCTATTTAGGTTATCTGGGTGCCGTACAAGAAGCTCGTAATGCCGGCGGTAGTGAAGAAGAAATCAATCAGCGCATTTCAGAAATCCCTGTCGTGACTTACGATTTCCATCCCAAACTCTTCGGTGTCATCGATCTCGACGTGAAGCCAGGTTTTTCTTCGTATAGCGCAGCTTTCCTTATGCTCTGCGCTTTTGGCTCCGCCCTCACTCAGTTCTGGATCTCTCGCCAGCAGTTACCATCTAAAAAATCCGGCAAGTCTCGCACTTTCCGCCAAATTATGAAAGAGGCTGCTGACGGTAAAGAACCCGATCAGACCGAGCTCAATCAGGTCATGACTAGCCAGATGTCTTTCACTATGCCTATTATCATGTTCTTATTGATGATCAATTTCCCCGGCGCACTAGTTTTCTACTACCTGATTAGTAATATCATGACCGGCATCCAACAAAAATACGTCTTAAATCGTAAAGAAGACGAAATGGAAATCAGCGCTGACAAAAAGCTCATTAAGGAGCTAAAGCAAGTTCAAGAAGCCGAAATCGTTAGTAGTACGGACCGATGGGGAAATAGCAACCGCTCCGGCGTTAAAATTACCCGTATTACTGCGAAAAGTCGGAAAGGTCATAAGAAAAGGAGTTAGAACATGAATAAAGATGAATCCATTCGCTTTGCAACCAAATATCTCGAAGATTTATTATCTTTCTTTGGTATTAACGTTGCAGTCGATTCCACCATTGATGACGAGGTGATCCAGCTTTCTATCCCTTCCACCAGCATGAACTCACTTCTGATTGGTCGCGAAGCCAACAATTTACGCGCCTTGCAGCATATCGTCTCTATGGCTCTATCTAGCCGTGAAGCAGAAGTTACACGCGTCAATGTCGATGTTGCTGACTATAAGCGTCAACGTGCTGAGCGCATCGCCGAGCAGGCCGAAGAATGGATCCGTGAAGTTCGCGCCACTGGTATCTCGAAACGACTTAATCTCAATGCAGCCGACCGTCGCATTGTCCACAAAGTCGCTCAAGATTACTCAGATGTCACTACGCACTCCGAAGGTGAAGGCCGCGAGCGACAACTCATTATCGAAAAACAAAGTCTTTAGAATTTTACAGTTCTTGGGGTTTTGTCCCTAGAATCACTACAAAATCCGCATATTCCGGCCATATGTCGGTCGGTAGTTCTTCTGCTGGATGTGCCACGACGCCGTATCGTTCCTCGAGTGCAGCCTTCGTTGCTGTCTTCTCGGTGTTCAGAGCATACAAACAATACTCTTCGGCGCAATTTTCTGCTGCTGTATCATCAATACCTGCCACTATGAAACCATCTGCCTCCAAGCGTCCTCGTTCGGCACTCGCTACACCATAACCACCAGCCGCATTATATACGCGAATCTGGGCTTCCTCTCGAGAAAGCTCATTATCATTCAACATCTTTGCGATATACTCCTGGATATCATCATAATCGCGCTCACCAATCGCCGGCACCACATAAGAGACGTTGTTTATCGTTGCCGTCTTAACATAGGCAATATTATTACTGTAATCTACCAGTGGTACCTGTCTTATTTTTGAAATATCAAACCCTGAGATCAATCTCACCCCTGCTTTGACATTATCAGTCGAGAAGTTAGTTCTCAGATTGTCCCCTAAAATACTTAGTAGGCTCAGCGCTTCTGGTATATCTACGCCCTTTTGGATCACTTTATCTACAATCGCCTCTACGATTTTCTGTTGTGTATTGCCACGCGTGAAATCCCCACCTTGCGTACCATGCCGCGCTCGTGCTAAGCCTAGCGCCTGCTCGCCATTAATCTCTGTTGGTACCCCAGCCTTCATCACAATCCCCGTATAATTATAATCAGAGATATCTTCGTCCAGCGTAATCGTCACGCCACCGAGCGTATTAATAATATCAATCAACGAAGCCCAGTTGACATGTGCGTAATATTGAAACTCAATTCCCAAAATCTCACCCACTTGCTGCATCAAAGCCCGTGCTCCAGCTTCTTCATTGTTTCCAGACCTATTATGACACCAGAACACCTCATTAATTTTACCCACCGAGCAGGCCATTGAGACCTTTAAGTCCCTCGGTAAGCTTAGTAGTGCCACATCTTTTGTCTCCTGATTGGCACTAATCACCATGATTGAATCCGTCAAAGCCGCACCATCGTGCTGACCATTACCAACCCTACCGTCCATATCATAACCTTCTGTACCAAAAACCAAAACATTCGTACGCCCATTCGCATCCTGCTCAAAAGGTATTTCATCCGAAACCATAGACCAGATCGCGCTCATGAGACCCGAATTACCACCAGTCAATCTCGAAATGAGACCATCTCCCCATTGATAAACGCCCCACACTCCTAATAATAAAATACCAGCCATCACGAGGGCAACAGTACGCTTGACAGGGAACTTCTTCTTTTTATGAAAAGCTCGTCGTGGTTTTTTGGGAGACTCTTCCTCTATCGGATCATCTTGCAGCCAGTCAGTTGTGCCACTCTCATTATTTAATTCGTCCAACAAGTCCGACCAATCTGCGCCACTATCAGACCCTAACTCTTCCTCAACTATCGGATTCAATAGTTCATTTTCCAAGTCGTCATCCAGGGTTTTTGGCTCATCAAAGTCAAAGCTACGTACAGGCTCCAAAAAATCTGCCGTCTGAGCCTTATGTTTCAACGGATCGCTCGAAGCTGGTAATGCCAACGTTGTGTTGCGACTAACAGGCTTCATAGAAGTATCGCGCACTGGCTTCATCTGTTTCGCACGTGAAACAGAGCGATTTCTCGCCCCGGACTTCCTTACCGCAAGACCATCAATAGTTGTTTCACCCATTTGACCAATTTTTTCCTGTGTTCTATAATAAATTATACCACATGAAGACTACGTTGACTAAAAAACAAGCGCTTATCATTGAGTTTATCAATGAGTTTACTAGCCGTCAAGGCGAATCACCCTCCTATCGAGAGATCATGTCGGCTCTCGGACTTTCTTCAGTTTCCGCCGTGGCCGAGCATATTGACAATCTTGTGGCAAAGGGCGCCCTTAAGAAAACGCCCGGCGCTGCGCGCTCCCTAGAGGTGATCGATCTTACTCATCCCGAGACCGTCGAACTCTTTCGTCATGCTCTAAAAAGTGCTTCCTCGGCCGATGCTGAGGCCCTACATCAAGCCGCCAACATTCTCGGTCTCGATCTTGAATAGCCTCGCCCTCTCTTGTCCAAACCTTCTCTAACTGATACAATATAGATAGGAGACATTATGGCAAACTCAAATTCTCATACCTCGCACCGCATCCCGCCATACCGGCGACCACTCGTCGTGATCAGCTTTTTAGCCATCCTTACCGTTGTCATTCTTGTCACTATTCTTCTCTTCAAAAACTTTGATAAGCCCGATGATTCTTCAGTTTCAAACCCCAAACCCTCTTCTCCTGGCACCGTTCAGACTCCTAACAGTAACGACAACACGACCACCACTCCGAGCACTGATCCTGAAGAACCAGATTCTAAAGTCACTCAATACGAAGGGGAAGATCCCAACGAGCTCAACTCCTTAACCGGCAGCATCGCTTTCAAAAACGTCGACCATCAAACTAACGTTCTCCGGCTTGCTGCCAGTATCAGCCAGTACTTGCATGACGACGGGGTCTGTACAGTTAGCCTTAAGCGTGATAATATTACAGTGCGTACCATGACACTTCCAGCTACTCCGGATGTCACAACATCGGTCTGTGGTCCTTTCGAGCTGTCAATTGCCGATTTACCATCCGGATCTTACGAGATTGAGATTCAAATCACTGGCGATGGTAAGAGCGGTCACATTAATGAAGGGGTTTGGCTATAATAAACTCTAAGCTACAACAACACAAACATAAAACAAGGAGACCTAAAAATGACACAACCATTTCTTAAACGGTTGCAAGCAGATTTACATCACTATCGTTCACTCTTAGCTGTAGTTTTCGTTTTCTTTATGGCTGCCAGCTTCTCCTTTTTTGCGACCCAAGATACCAACCAATCTTCTGCCACCTCACTTAGCCAATTTAACCCTGGCAACATCATTAGTGACGCCGTCATGAGTAATTACAAAAGTATGACTCTTGCCGAAATCCAAGCCTTCCTCACTAAGAAAAACCCTTGCAACAACCGCGACTACCGACTTTATCAAGAGCAAACCCGGCTTTATCCGAACATTTCTTGGCACTGGGAAGGGGACGAGAAGACCGGTCACTTTGTTTGTCTTTCCGAAGAAAAGTTTGGCGAAGGTACCGAAATCGGCACCGGTGAAACTGCCGCTGAAATTATCTACGCCGCCGCGCAGGAGTTTAAAATTAACCCTCAGGTTCTCATCGTTCTGTTAGAAAAAGAGCAAGGTTTGATTACGGACACCTATCCACATAGCCGACAATATCGTTCTGCCACTGGCTATGGTTGCCCCGACACCGCCGCCTGCGACTCGAAGTACTTCGGTTTTAAAAACCAAATTTTCCGCGCTGCCGAACTCTTCCGTTATACCCTCGACAACGGTTCTTATCTCTATCCTGACAACCAGAAGGGCGTCTTTATCGGCTATAACCCGTCCTCAAGCTGTGGCGGCACAGAAGTCTTGATCGAAAATCGCGCCACCTCCGCCCTTTACCGCTATACACCTTATCAGCCAAACGCCGCTGCTCTCGCCGCTGGCTATGGTACCGGTAACGCCTGCTCTGCCTATGGCAACCGCAATTTTTACCTCTATTTCACCGACTGGTTTGGTAGTACGCAGGCAGCGGTAGATGGAGAAGTTTATATTATTCCAGACGGCGAGTATGCTTTGATCTCTACCGTTGATCAGAGATCTGCTATTACCAGAGAGGATGGCAGTGTTAAAAATGGCACAAATGTACAAATTGCAAAGTACGATGCAGATAAAACTCTTAGCTTCAAGCGTAATCCTCAGGACGGCTACTACACTATCTCCGATCCTAATTCGGGTAAGGTTCTCGATTTGGCTAATGCACGCACGGAGCTTGCTACTAACATTCAACTCTGGCAATATGATAAAAACACCTGTGCGCAAAAGTGGAAAATTTATAAGACCAAAGACAACTACTTCGTTATTGAATCTGCCTGCATGCCTGGTATGGTCGTCGAACTCTCCGACCAAAATATCGAGCTCGGACTCGCCAAGAACAAAAAATCCCAAAAATGGCAACCGCGGTTTGGCCAAGTTGTTGATGACGGTATTTACGAAATAACTACCTCTGCCAAGCAACACCTTCAATATGCGGAAAAGAATAATCGCAATGGTGCCAACATTTTTGTCGATGAAAGTTATGAAGAAATTTCTGAACGTTGGCAGCTTACCTATCACGAAGCGGACGACTATTACACAATTACAACCCCTTCTTCCAAACGAGTCCTTGACCTCTCCAATGCCCAAACTAAAAACGGTGCCAACATTCAACTCTGGCAATATGATAAAAACACCTGTGCGCAAAAGTGGCATCTTCTCCAAGATCCTACCCAAGCGAAAGGGAACTATACAATTATTTCCGCCTGCTCCCTTTCCCACACGGTCAGCTTTTCAGCCGATCGCCTAAATGTTGAATTAAAAGAATATACCCCGCAAATCACCACTTGGCAATTTGTAGCTACGGAGCCAATTTTAAGCGAAGGAGACTATCGCGTCTCTATTAGTAGTTTCAATAACTACGTTTTTGACGTTTCTAACGGCGGCACTAAAAATGGCACCAACATACAAGGCTGGTCTTTAGACAAAAACACTGGCGCTCAAAAATGGCGTCTTCGCTATCACCCAGATACCGATTCATATAGTATCCTCAATCCTCAATCCGACAAAGTCCTTGACCTCTCCAATGCCCAAACTAAAAACGGTGCCAACATTCAACTCTGGCAATATGATAAAAACACCTGTGCGCAAAAGTGGTTCTTCGCTGGCACTGAGCAAGAAGGATACGCTATCCATTCTGCCTGTAATTACAATTATGTCATTGATCTGTCCAACAATCGTACGCAGAATGGCACCAATATTCAGCTGTGGTCTCAGGACCGCAATACCACCGCCCAAAAATGGCACCTCCAACCTCTCACAAGCGATTAATCACCCATCTTTAAATAATCGCGCCAGAACTCTTCCGAAACCATTACTTCACGATTTTTAGCGTATTCATCACGTACCGAAGCTCCATTTTGCTTATACTGTTTTAACAAACTCTTATAACGCTTCATGATTTGCTTAAAATTCTTACGATCTTTCTTGTAGAGTACACCAGTATTCGTAAAAGGATTAATTGCTAGCACCTGCTCGCGTCGTGCAATCTGTTCTGCCTGAAAAGGGAAGCCGCCATAGCCTACTGTTGCAATACCTGGTCGAATTAAACGCTTCAACGCAAAACGTTGTCCGTTCCAGGTCAATTTCAAGAAAATTTGATTTTGCAGCGACAACGGCTTTGTCTGATCCGCTTCTTGTGGGGTCATTGTAATGGTAAGTCCGTCCTGAATGTCTGGTATAGGGAGTAGCGTATTGTCCAGATCGCGATTCTGCTGTAGCAATTCCTCACCAGAAACTTGCATTAAATATTCTGGCCCGCGCAAGAAATCTTCCAGAGCTTTTAATAGGAGCTCCGCCACCTTGTAATTAAATTGCATCAATTCCACTCTGAAAGCGTTATACCATAATCGTAATACATCTTTATCTGGTATCACGTTCGTGATTGCCTGTATCATTAGTAAATTACGGAAGTGCTGATAGCGATCAAATACGCCATTAAACTTTGTCGCAAAACCCATATGCCAAACACACAAACCATTCATTGTAATAAATTGAGCTTTACATCTCAAACTATACTCGACGTCATCAATACGGATAAAAATTGGCAAAGGTAGGCCGTTCTTCTTAATTTGTGTTACTGGAATACAACAATACCACCATGCCGCATAAGTATTGGTAGGCAAGGGAACCTCCAATTCATTTTGCAAATTATCTTTTAGCAAAGTGTGATCGAACTCCTCCTTTAGAGGTCTCAACATTCCGTCGTCATTGACAATCCCCAAGTCCTCATGTTGCGTCGCTGGATCTTCGTAGTATAACATTGCCCCAGAAATAAAATGATTTTTAAATTCTTCGCGTAGCAGCCGCAACAAGGTATAGGTTCTTTTGATACTTTCCGGTAGCACTAATACATCGTCGTCCATCAAGAGCACATGGGTTGATGCATCCTCTTGTTTTAAAGCCTCCACCATTCCGCGAGCGAAGCCACCAGCACCACCAGCATTCTCGTTCGCATGTAGCTTAATATGATAGCTTTCAATAGCCTCCTTATCGAGTGTTCTACCATTATCAACTACGTGCAAGAAACAATTCTCAGCAATATCATCCGCAGAATTAATAATCTGCTCTCGAATTAGAGCAACATTCTTTTGTACAAAATCCTCCTTTTTACACGTCGTGGTTGCGATCGCAAGCCTCACATTATTCAAGCTCGTTTTCTCAACCTCTGCAGCATAATACCCATCTTTGATTATTACTTCTGGAGACAAAGCAATAATCTCACAGCCCACCATCTGTTCTTCGTTATCAGGGAAAGTATATACTAACTCCTCAAAATCCTCGTATTCAAAATCTTTCTGCAGGAAGGTCTGTTTTGCCACTGCTAAAGCATCTTTATGTGCACCCAAAAACTTTATACGTATCTTGCCCTTAAGACTTAAATGCAAGGATAAAGATTTTGCGGTCGTATATTTATGCCACTTCTGCCATGAGCAGGCATTGAAATAAGTTAATAAATCCACATGCTGCGCAAAACCCAAAGTTAAGCTCTGACTTTTAGAGTCAAGAATGCCATTATCACCTCGATAGAATAAGTCCCGACAATTCTCATGTTCATTGCAGACTGGAAAAATTAAAGATTGGATCTTATATTGCATAGTTGTTTCCTCCGACATTTCCGATATAATATGTTTGACGATACGCTCACTAGCATGACCATCTCCATAAGGATTTGAGACGCAAGCCATCTTTTGGTATATTGCACTATCCTCTAGCAGTGCTTTCATATTTCGATAAACTTTCTTTTCATCCGTGCCCACCAGCTTTAACGCTCCTGCCTTGACGCCCTCTGGTCTCTCCGTCGTATTGCGAATCACCAAGACCGGTTTACCTAAGGACGGTGCTTCTTCTTGGACTCCGCCGCTATCTGAAACGATATAATATGCTTCATTCATCAAATTATGAAACCCAAGTACATCTAGCGGCTCAATGAGTCTTGCATTCTCTAGGTCGCCCAAAAGCTCTTCTGCAACTGCCCTTACTTTCGGATTCGCATGTACAGGGTAGACCAATTTAACATCTGGAAACTCCTTGAGAATTTTTCGCACTGCTCTAAAAATATTCCTCATCGCTTCGCCCAAATTCTCTCGGCGGTGTGCGGTCAAAAGAATCATTCGGCTCTGACCTACCCAATCCAAAATAGGATCTCTATAATCGTCCGAAACGGTAGTTTTGAGTGCATCGATCGCCGTATTCCCAGTTACCACCACCTGCTGGTTCAGGTTAAGCTTTTTTCTCAAACACTCTCTGCTCGCTTCAGTTGGAGTATAGAGATAGTCTGCTAAACTATCAATCGTTTGTCGATTAATCTCCTCAGGAAAAGGTGAATATTTATCATAAGTTCTCAGCCCTGCTTCGACATGGCCAATCGGTATCTGCATATGAAACGCAGCCAGTGCCGCGGCCATAGCGGTCGTCGTATCGCCATGTACTAATACTAAATCAGGCTTCTCTTTTTGTAAGATCGCCGTCAGTTCTTGCAGTATTCTCACTGTGATATCATTTGGCGTCTGTTCGGTCTGCATTAAATCTAAATCATAGTCAGGAGTAATTCTAAATATCTTCAGCATTTGATCCAGCATCGCGCGATGCTGAGCCGTGACACAAATAACTGGTTTTAACTCCTGATGTTTTTGGAGCTCTTTGACGACCGGAGCCATTTTAATGGCTTCGGGTCTTGTACCGAAAACTACAAAAATCTTTTTACTCACTGAGTAGCTCCATTATCTTTCTATCAAAATCTTTTGCCACATTTCGCGCATCATATGCAGCCACTTTGGTCTTTACATAGTTTGCAGGCGCATAATTTTGTTGAATAATCTTTGAAAGATATAAATAAATATCCTCCGCACTGTGGGTTACTACCTGTCCAGCACCTAGTTCACGTAGTGCATCCGCGGAAGTGCCAGTAGCTTGCGTTATTGCTAAAATTGGCTTCTTCGCGCCTAGATAATCTACTAATTTTGCAGGGAAATATATATACTCCGTCAATTCTTTATTGAGGTTAGCGTCAATCAACAGTAGCCAATCAGCTTCTTGAATAATTTTTAAACTTTCCAAATATGTTACATCAGAATGCACAAACACGATGTCGTTCAGGGCGTAATCAATTATTGCTACCTTATCTTCGTCACTCATATGCCCATAAAAATCAAACTGCACTTTTTCGCTCAGATCATGATCGCGTTTCTTCAGATGAGATAACGCTTCAAAAATCGGCTTCGCATTACGCATTTGGTCAAGATGACCCACATAGACAAAGTGTCTTTTACGATCACCCTTTGCCTCCATGCTTTGCGGATAGAGCGTCTTGTCGAAGCTGTGATTGATTAATACGCCTTTGGATCGATATGCACTGTAGGTGTCATTTTCAAAAGCACGATCGAACTGATATTGATTATTAAAAATCAGCAGATCAGCTTTCTCAAACGTTTCCTTATTCGTTTGTTCACAAAGTAACGGCCAAATCATTTTGCGCTGCCGCTGCTTTTCCCATAACTGCTTATATGCTAATCGTGTAGGAGAAATCATGAGACAAGCACTTTTTAGTAGGGAAGGGCGCTCACGTACTAAATACCGTTTCCAAAAATATGGATTTTCGCCCTTCGTGACATAATCAATATAAGGCGAATTTACTAGTGGATCACCGAAGGATGCTACCCATGGCATATCTGGGAACTCTGCTTTAATTTTAGCTGCCGCAATATGTGAATCTACCGGCATCGCCCTCGACATAATAAAATCGTATTTTGTGTGATTCTGCCGAAAAAACTCTACTGCTTCTTCCACCCAAGGCTGTGCATCTAACGCTTCAGCCTGACAAATATTGACGTTCTTTGCTACCAGGTCTGACTCATTAGTTTTTCTGTCCCACATTGAGCGACTCACTGGTTTGCGGGTAAAAACATCATACTCAAAATCTGAGTTCTTCAATAACTTGTATGTAACCAAACCCTCTGACGAGTTTCCAGGCGGATAGTACCAGCTAATCACAAAGCCATGTTTTTTCTTCATGGGCGACTCCTTTGTTTGCGTAAAACTTCTGCTTAATCTTTCGTCGGATTGGCGACAAACGCTTCGATACTCTCTGTGCAGCGGGCACCTTTTGATGTATCTCTGGAAATTCCGTCTGCAAGAAGTGATTAAAATCTAAAATTTCTTGAATCTCATCCTGCAAAGCGTCAAATCTCTGATAATAAATCTCAAAATGCGTCCCGAGCATCAAAACAATCTGTTTCTGCAATATCGTTTTCACCGGATTATCTTTTTCCATCTCCGTCTGTTCCTTGAGTAGCCATCGCAGAACTTTTTCATGATCACGGCGGTGGCGCCAAAACCCTTCCATGCCTACGCTTTGTTCAGGACGACCGATAAAGTAGCGATAAACATCGTAGTTGCTAACCAAATAGTCTTTGGCGGCTTCTAAGGCCTTCGCTACATACTGCTGATCGACATAAAAGGTGTGCTCTAGCAAGCCATCACCCCAGACTCTTTTCAGAGCTTTTGTCTTGACAGCTATTGAATGCATTGAAAATTTAAAGAAAAAATCAGGCTCATTTATACTGTTCGCTGCAGTTTCGATTTTTTCACCTGCCATTTTTGTATCTCTAGAACTACCAAAACTAAACGGCACACGTTTACTGTCATACAAATGATCTTCTTGATAATTAGAAAGTACAATATCAGCCTCAGTCTTACCTAGAAAGCTTACATAGTCGCCAAAATCATCAATATTCACCCAGTCATCTGAATCCACGACTCGGAAATATTTACCTTTCGCTTTGGTGATCCCCGCATTGATCGTTGAACCATGACCTCCATTTTGCTTGTCAATCAGTCTAACCGCTTCTGGCCACCGCTCTACGTAATTTTGCGCAACCTCTTTGGTACCATCAGTGCTGCCGTCATTTACGATGATTATGTCTAGTTTGTCTAAAATGTCTGCATCATAAACAAGGCTATCGATACAACGCGACAGATATTTCTCCGTGTTGTAAGCCGGAATCACCACTGTAATTAACTTCATGCCCAGTATTCTACCACATTTTATGTTATAATTCTAGAGATGAAGGTATTTCACAGACATTTTTTTCAGCTTATACAGCGCCATTCGATCCTTACTATTCTGGTTGCTGCTCCTATTGTCACGGCAGTTATTTTGTTGACAACGATGATATTTTGTGACTATGCTCCTTTTGGCCAGCACTCTCTCGCTGTTGCTGATGCGCGTATCCAATATCTTGACTTTTTTGGCTATCTCAAAAATGTTTTTTCTGGTCAGGATAGTTTACTCTTCAGCTTTAGCAAGGGCTTAGGAGGGGGTTGCCTCGCTTTGTTTGCCTATTATCTTGCCTCTCCGCTTAACATCTTAATCATCTTTTTCCAACACGCTGACCTCAACACTTTTTTCAATATCATTTTTTTTTGTAAGGCCATTTTAGCAAGCTTCACTTTTGCCCTCTTCTTATCCTATCGTTTTCGCGAATTTTTACGGCAGGGAACCAATCATTATATAGCAATCCGGTGTATCGTATTTGTCATTTTGGCCTGTTGCTATGGACTATCTCAATATGCCCTTGCACAAGCTAGCAATATTATGTGGCTGGATGGTGTCATTATGTTGCCACTCCTCATGCTAGCCACTTACCGCATTATTCAAGGCTATCCTAGCTATCCCCTTGCTATTTTAACTGGATGCGCTATCCTCTTTAATTGGTACTCAGCCGGCATCGACTGTCTCTTCGTAATTTTTTGGTTTATTATAGAACTGTCACTAAAGTTCGCTAGTCAAACTACGTCACTCAAGCAATTTTTGCGCCAAGCTCTCAGGCCTCTCCTGCGCTTTATTCTTGCCCTTGCTCTTGGTGTGCTTCTCAGTTCAATTTTGTTCTTGCCCACCATCACCTCACTTCTTGGTACGAGCCATGCCACACCCAACCTAGTATCTGTATTTAAACCTAATTTTGTGGGTGCTATCCCTACTCTAATAGAGCGTTATAGTTTAGGAGCTGGTAGTATATTTGGTGCTGCTTCCATCTTTTGCGGTAGTTTGCCTCTGATTGGCACAATCATGGTTTTTATCTCCAAGCGCATTCAGCGCCGTACAAAATTTATTCTAGCTGCTTTTCTAGCAGTTCTAGTTCTTGCGCTCTATTGGAATCCGCTCATCATGCTTTTCTCAATGTTTGAGCAAGTCGGGTCTTACTGGTACCGTTATAGCTTCATAGCCATTGCTGGGCTAATTTTTCTTAGTGCCTACTATTTTGCACATGCTTTGCATGTCAATGAGGTACACAGGCTTCTTCGTGCCAGCTTGCTAACAGGTGCAGTGATGATTGTTGTGCAATATATTCATTCGGCCACTGACCTAAATCTCACCTACCGCACCGTCATCTTGCTGCTTCTAATCACGCTTTGTTTGGTTGCATCTCTTTCATCTAAAACAAAAAAACGCCGTCTACTTAGCTTATCTATACTCCTGCTAGTCGCTTGTTTAGAAATCGGCTATGAAAGTTACCTTTTTTTGCGCGGTTACAATGAAATCGACACGACTGCGTACGCAAATTATATTTCAAGCACCAATTCACTACTTTCCGAAATAAAGCGAAATGATCAAAACTCCAACTACCGGATTTCTACTACTTCCAATCAATATACGGATGAAGCTGGAATTCTGGGTGCCACCGCCAATTATAATGAATCTCTAAGTTTTGGTTACCGTTCACTTAGCACTTACACCTCTACTCCTGACGAACTCCAACTTCAGCAATTAGCTAAGCTCGGTTATCGCTCTGATTTTGACATTCGTACTATTGTCAATACTTCAATTCTTGGTACGGATTCGCTCCTAGGCGTGAAATATGTGCTTTCCAAGTATCCTATTAACGGCTTAGAACTTTTATCAGCTTATCCAGCTGACAGCATCGGACGCCAAATCTACAAAAATCCTTATGCGCTCCCAATCGCATTACCTTATGCCAACAATACTCAATCTGTTGATTCGGGCGATACCTTTATTTATCAAAACCAATTCTATAGCAAACTTCTTGGTCGTGATGTAAAACTTTATCAACCAGTTGCTTTCCGTCAAGTCCAAAATGATCACGCCGTCACTTATACACTCACGATTCCCTCAGGCAATTATGCACTGTACGGTAATATACCCGCCACCGGAGAAAACCCCGGACTAATTTTAAACGTTGCTGAAGCCTATTCAATTGCTTATGCTACTACAGCTGATCAATCTGCAGCTACACTAGTTCCATCCGTCTTTTATATTCCTACGAACGGATCCAAACAAACCCTTCAAGTCTCGCTCGCATCAGATCAAGCCGAATATCATATTGGATCAGCAGAATTTTATCTTCTTGACCTCAACTTGTTAGGAAAAATTACAGAAGAACTTTTAAATCGGCCCCAAGCGCAAGTCAATCTTCAACAGGCTTCTGCATCTATCGACATCACCTGCACAGAATCCAATCAATCCCTCTACATCTCTTTATCTACCGATCCTGGATGGCGCATCTATCGTAATGGTACCCTTATCACTCCTGATTCTTTCGGTGACGGATTTCTTTCTATCCCGCTCGCCACTGGCGAAAACCACATTCAGCTCATATACCATGCCTCCGGTTTTCAATTAGGCATTATCATGTCGTCCCTCGGAGTTGTTTCTATTGTACTGCTTTATTTTTACGAAAGTAAACATCGGCGGACTCACATGGTATAATCGACCTATGATCAAAGTTTCCATTGTTGTCCCCATCTATAAAGTCGAAAAGTACCTGCGCGAATGTGTTGATAGCATCCTTGCGCAAACTCTCAAAGATATTGAAATTATTCTCGTCGACGACGGCTCCCCTGACGCGTGCCCAGAGATCATTGACAATTATGCGAAGCAAGATTCCCGGGTTGTTGCTGTGCATCAGGAGAATTCTGGCTACAGCAAAGCCGTCAATCACGGTATTGAGCTAGCGCGTGGGGAATATATCGGCATCATCGAATCAGACGATTGGATCGAACCAGACATGTATGATAAATTGTATTCTCACGCCAAAAAGTACGACACTGACATTACGAAGGGTATGTTTACCAAATATAATTCTACTCTGCCCATCGGCGCCCGAGACGAGGTCTTTCGCAACCCCTCCGGAGTTGACCTTTCGCTGGCTCCAGACGGCGCATTTACTATTACTGAGTGGCCCCGTCTTTTAGCTTTCCACGCTTCAATATGGTCTTCGATTTATCGTGCAGATTTCATTAAAAAGATTAAAGTCCCAGAAACGGCCGGCGCTTCTTATCAAGACTTTCCTTTCATGATGGACGCAGTGACCAAGGCCAAGCGGATTTCCGTCGTTCGCAAGCCATTCGTTCATTGGCGCAACGACCCTGAGCAGGGAAATTCTACTAGTGCCCACGGCGAAAAACTTCTCCTTATGGCCAAAAACAGTCAAACCGGCATCGAAATTGTCAAACAAACAGGTAAGTTTGACGAACTCAAAGAGGCTCTTTACGTTCACGTCGTCTGGACCAATATGGGTTTTTTCCAAAAAATCGATCGTAAACATCGAAAAGAATACTATCGTCTCTTGCGTGAGTTGCTCACTCCTCTTCGCGCTGATCAAGATTTTCGCTATACTTATTTCCGTCCTCAGGACAAACTTTTCCTCTCCCTCATCGTCGACCACTCCTATCCAATGGCAAGCATCGCACTCGCCGGACTTCACGCCAAACAGGGTCTCAGCCGTGGTGCTAAATCGCTTTTTAGCCATCCCTAGCTCTCTTAGCATGCTATAATATATCTTATGAAGCCGTCCGTTTCTATTCTCATTCCAGTCTACAATGTCTCGGCCTATCTTCGCCAGTGTCTCGAAAGCGTCTGTGCCGACCCACTGAAATCCCTCGAAATTATCTGTATCAATGACGGCTCTACCGACGATTCGCTGCAGATTCTCGATGCTTTCGCCGACAAAGACCCACGTATCACTGTTATTGACAAAACTAACACCGGCTACGGTGATAGCATGAATTTAGGCCTACATCGCGCCAAGGGTAAATATATTGGTATCGTCGAGCCCGACGATTATGTCGAACCAGGCACTTTTTCTAAACTCTATGAAGTAGCAGAAGAATTTTCCGCAGATCTTGTCAAGGCTAATTATTACAAATTCTCCAGTCAAAAAGCCTACAAAACAACCGAAAACACTGCCGAAAATTCCAACATAGTCACAAATTCTGAAGCTCACCCTGAATTTTTCCAATTCGCGCCCGCCATTTGGTCTGCCCTGTATCGCCGGCAATTTTTGCTTGATCACGAGATTGAATTTTTGCCTACCCCTGGCGCCGCCTATCAGGATCTCAGCTTTAGCTTTAAAGTTTGGGCCACCGCTGAGCGAGTCGTTCTTCTTGAAGATTGTTTTTACCACTATCGCTTGGATAATGCCAATTCATCCGTCAACCAAACTGGTAAAGTCAACTGCGTCGTGGATGAATATGCTGAAATCGAAACTTATCTCTGTGAACGCGGACTGTTCCCAGCGCTCGGCCACCTCATGGAAGCGGCAAAATTCCGCAATTACCACTGGAATTTTCAGCGCCTCTCCCCAGCTCTAGCTAAAAAATTCTACCAGACTTGGCGCTCTGAATTTATTGCCGCTAGGGAAGATGGCCTTCTAGAGCGCCCGGATTTTACCTCTAAAGATTGGCTAGCTCTTCGCGCCATGCTCAAATATCCCCAGCTTACTTATCATTTGCTTCGCTTGCGCTCTCGCCTCAAACACTCTAGCTGATAACCGTCGCATACCACCTAAGCTTTACATTTTAAGGTAGATTATGCTAGAATAATCTCAAATCATGGGACAAATTTCACGCATTCTCTGCCACAAGAATCGTATCTTGTTGGGCCAGTTAGTCAAGACTGACTTCAAGCTGCGCTACCAAGGCTCAGTACTGGGCTATCTTTGGGCTGTCTTGCGCCCACTTCTCATGTTTGCTATTCTTTATGTCGTCTTTGCCAAACTCCTCAAGTTTGGTGGCGATATCCCGCATTACCCCGTTTATCTTCTTACAGGCACTGTACTATGGAATTTTTTTACTGAGTGTACGGGCCAAGGTATCCAAGCGATTGTCAATCGCGGTGACCTCATTCGCAAGATCAGCTTCCCTAAATGGATCGTTGTCGTTTCTGCGACTGCCACAGCCTTGATTAATCTCGCGATTAACCTTTGTGTGATCGTTATTTTTGCTCTTATTAACGGTGTTACCCCCAGCTTTTCTTGGCTCTTGGTTGTGCCATTGGTATGTGAGCTTTATGCTTTTGCTCTCGGCATTTCTTTCTTGCTTGGCGCAATCAATGTTAAATATCGCGATGTTACCTCCATTTGGGACGTTTTCACGCAGGCCCTTTTTTATGCCGTACCAGTTATTTACCCTGTCTCTATGATTATTTCTTCTGCCGGCTCTTTTGGTCAAATCGCCGCCCAAGTCATCATGTTAAATCCGATCGCCCAAGTCATTCAAGACATTCGCCATAGTCTCATTACTCCCGCCACCGTCACTGGCTGGGATTTGAACCACGGTCTACTTGGTTTTGTGCCTATTCTGATTGTTATCCTCGTCCTTGCGCTAGCCACTCTCTTTTTCCGTCGCCGTTCTAAACATTTTGCGGAGGAAGTCTAATGTCCAAGAAATCCAAATCCTCCCCACGCACCGCGACCAAAAGCAGCGTCATTGAAGTTGACCATTTGTGCAAATCATTCAAACTTCCTACCGAACGTGCCGCTGGTCTCAAGCAAGCTATTCTCAATTGGTTCAAAGGCGTCAAGGGTTATACGAAACAAGAAGTGTTGCGCGATATCAGCTTTGACGTTAAAAAGGGCGAATTTCTTGGTATCGTTGGTCGTAACGGTTCCGGTAAATCTACGCTCCTTAAGCTACTAGCTAATATTTATACACCCGACCAAGGGGCTATCACTATCCATGGTACCCTCGTGCCTTTTATCGAGCTTGGTGTTGGCTTTAACCCTGAACTTACAGGCCGCGAAAATGTTTATCTCAATGGCGCACTGCTTGGCTTCTCCAACAAAGAAATGGACGCCATGTATGATGAAATCGTCCATTTCGCCGAGCTAGAAAACTTTATGGATGCCAAACTCAAAAACTATTCCTCCGGCATGCAAGTTCGCCTCGCCTTTTCAATTGCCATCCGCGCCAAAGGTGATATCTTGATCCTTGACGAGGTCCTCGCTGTTGGTGACGCTGCTTTCCAAGAGAAATGTAATAATTACTTTGCCAGCCTTCGCGGCGATCAAACTGTCATCTTAGTTACGCACTCCATGGAAAATGTCCGCCGTTTCTGCGACCGGGCTATCTTGATCGAAAACGGCCAAATTGCTGCCAACGGTAAACCAGAAGAAATCGCGACAGCGTACGAGAATTTATGGAAATAAAGAGGAGAAGCAATATGATCGGCAAGAAACTTATCCAAAATCCAGACGTCCTAATAGTTGGCGCAGGTCTGTTTGGTCTCACTATGGCCGAGCGAATCGCTAGCCGTCTCGACAAAAAAGTCCTTCTCATCGACAAGCGCAGCCATATCGGTGGCAACTGCTATTCGGAATTCGATCCCGAAACCGGTATTGAATGCCACAAATATGGTGCACACCTTTTCCATACTTCAAATCAACGAGTTTGGGATTATGTCAATACTTTCACGACTTTTACCCATTATGTCCACCATGTCTACACCACCCATAAGGGCGAAGTCTACCCCATGCCCATCAATCTCGGCACTATTAACCAATTTTTCCACTCCGCCTACACTCCTGAAGAAGCGAAAGCTCTCATCACCGAGCAAGCCGCCAGCGCCCCGAAAGAACCTCTCAATCTTGCCGAGCAGGGAATCTCGTTGATCGGTAAACCACTTTTCGATGCTTTTATCAAGAATTACACCGCCAAACAATGGCAAACTCCCGCCGAGGATCTCTCTCCAGAAATCATTCAGCGCCTCCCAGTTCGCTATAACTACAATAATAATTATTTCAAAGACCTTTATGAAGGCTTGCCTACTGACGGTTACGAGGCATGGTTTCAAAACATGATTTCAGCTTGCGGTGATAATATTGAAGTCCGTCTAGGAGTTGATTACTTTGATGATCCCGACATCCAGAAACTGCGTAAGACCGAAATTTTCACAATCTATACTGGCCCAATTGATCGCTTCTTTGACTACAAATATGGTGAACTCAAATGGCGTAGTATCGAGCTAAGGAAAGAAGTCTTGAACGTCGACGATTATCAAGGCTGCCCAGTCATGAATTACGCCGACCTGAACCACAAGTATACTCGTATCCATGAATTTAAACATTTCCACCCTGAGCGTAAGAGTGATTGCTATGCTGAAGGCTCTGGCAAAACCGTCATCGTTCGCGAATATAGCAAGACTTGGCAAAGAGGGGAAGAACCCTACTATCCCGTCAATACCGTATCAGATCGTGAAACTTTAGCCAAATATAAAGACCTTGCTGACGACGATCCTAAGATCATCTTTGGCGGCCGCCTTGGCGAATACGCTTACTACGACATGGACAAAACCATCGCCACCGCTCTAGATAAATTTGATCAAATCAAGAATGACCTCTAGCCAGCCTCTCATTACGGTTATTATACCCGTTTACAACGTCGCCAAACTTCTCGAACGTTGTGTTAAGTCGGTCCTCGCCCAGACCTATTCACATCTGGAAATCATTCTCGTCGACGATGGCTCCACTGATATGAGCGGAGCATTTTGTGATGTTTTTGCAAAACAAGATTCACGTATCAAAGTCATTCATCAAAAGAATCAAGGCCTCTCTGCTGCGCGTAATGCCGCGCTTGAGTTTGTCCAAGGCGAATTTGTTACCTTCGTCGATTCCGACGATGCCGTCCATCCGCAAATGATCGAGACTCTCCATCGTCTTTGCGAGCAACATCAGACCAAAATGTCTATCTGCTCTTTTTCCGAAGTCTATGACCATCATTTGCCTTCTGCTCAGCCCGTTAACGCCCCGACGCTTTTGCTAAACACTACTTCTTGCCTCGTCACAATGCTCTGTGAGCAAGATTTTTCCATGTCTGCTTGGGGTAAACTTTACGCTCGCTTACTTTTCCAAGGTGTACGTTTTCCGGTCGGCAAACTTTACGAAGACGTTGGCACTACCTATAAACTCGTTCTCAAGTGTTCTGAAGTCGCTTTTACTCCAGCCCCGCTTTATTATTATTATCAAAACCAGAATTCCATTACTCAGCAAGCTTTTTCTATGCAAAAACTCGATCTCCTTACCTTGACCGACCAAATGTGCGATGATCTTACTAGCTGGTCTAAGACTCGCCCGGAGTCTGACCAGCGTCAAATCGCGAACCTCGTCCGCAAACGTCGCATGCATGCACGCTTTAGTATTCTTCGCCAAATGGTTATGGTTGATCCCGACACTCTCCCAAGTCCAGAACGCAAAAATTTCCTGAACACTCGGCAAGAAATCGTTCAGTACCTTCGCCATCACCGCCAAGATATTCTTAAAAATCCCCTCGCCTCTCGCCGTGATCAGCTCGCCATGCGCTCACTTCAGCTTGGTCTGCCCGTCTTTAAATTTGCTTGGCAAAAATATGCAAGCAAGCATAAAACAGCCTAATTCTTATCTCTGTTACCATGCGTTGGACTAGTACTACGAACTACTTTTTTCTTCTCACCAAAAATCATTATGGTATAATAAAAATGTTTACATAATACATTTTAAGCTAGTCATTTTATTTGCTAGGATACACTTATTAGCAATAAACGGCATCGCATCGGGATAGTCGTTTAGTAAGTGTATTACGCTAGCTAAATGTATTATGTAAACACCCCTTGCGGTGTCGTTTTTGTTTCTAGGGTTTTATGAGAGGAGCGTTAGC
>CAZFGY010000009.1:0-20997 GCA_964518465.1 uncultured Candidatus Saccharibacteria bacterium
CAGCAACCAAAGTATCTTTTTTTGCTTTGGAAATTGCCATAAAAGTTCCTTGGTTTAACTTTGATAGAATGCTAGCAAGTTGTTAATGTTTCGTTACCCCTAAGACCCCTAAGAGAATTCTTCGGTAGCATGATTAAGAATTAGATAACTCCGCCACTGTCTTTAGAATAACTGTGTACATTATAACAAAGGTAGGAGAAAAAAGCAAGGAAAATTGGCAAATTCCTGGTCTAGTTTTTACAAAAACGCTAAAGTGTGCTATAATAGAGGGATGAGGAGGTCTTAGACCTAGCAAATTAAGAGAGAAAGAGGGATATAATATGCAACTCTGGCGCATTCGTTTGAGAATTCACTGTTGGTGGGAATTGGTGAAGATTCGGTTCTCGGAATTGTTTAGGTAAGGGGGTAATTATATGTGGCTTAAGTTGTATGAGGTTGTCGAGCCAAAGGTCGTGATAGCGCTTTTGTGGTTGCTGTATTGCGTCGCCTTTGAGTTTGGCGTCATTGGAGTAGAGCTCATGATTCATCGTCTGAATCATATAGCAGAGGAAAGCTTCCCCTCCCGCGTTGCTGTTATGGATTTGTGGGGGCTGATTTTGCTCGGGGCTAATTTTATGGTGACAAATGTTTTTCGTAAGGATCTACGAAAGTTTTTGGATCTGTTTGGCATATTTGTGATAGCGATCTTGGGAGTATTGTTGACATGTACGATTTATCGTATAGTACAGGAAAAGTATGGTCAGTGGCTAGGAAAAGTAAAACCTGGCTATGCTCTGTGTATAGGGTTTGGCTCGCTGTTTTTGCTTCTAATTGTTGGATTTGCACTTGTAGCAGCGATGGTCATTGCAGAGTATTACTTGCTTGACGCTATGCAGGCTATACCTTATGCAGGCGGAGTGCCGATGTAGAAGCCCCATTCTTTCTCTAGCAAAAGCCCCGGGCGATGAGTCCGGGGCGATTTTTTTAGGCGATTTTTCCTACTTCCTTGAGCCAGTTGACGGTGTCTCGAACGGTTTCGTTGAGGGGGCGAGAGGTGTAGCCGAGCTCGCGACTGGCTTTTTCGTGGGAGAAGTTGGCGTTGGAGCGGAGGACATAGAGGGAATATTTCGTATAAAGTGGCGGTTGTTTCTTGAAATCATAGTAGATTTCGGCGAGCGGGGCGACGAACTGAGCGAGCCAGTAGGGTAAGATAAGCTTGATGGGCGGGAGATTACAAGCGGTAGTGACAAGATTGAGTAATTCGGGCACAGAAGCGAAATGACCGGAGAGGATATAGCTTTCGCCGGGCTGGCCTTTTTCGCAAGCGGCGATAATTCCCTGTGCGACATCACGCACGTCGACGAAATCGTAGCCGCCATCGACGCCGGCTTTGAGCTTGCGATTGGCGACATCGAGAATCATTTGGGTAAGATGGGAAATGCGATAATCATAAGGACCAATAATGCCGGAAGGCTGAACGATACAGGCGTCGAGACCGCGATTTTGGACCAGGTCGAGGATGAGATTGGCGGCTTCGGCTTTGGACTTGGCGTATTGATCCTGGACGCTGGCGGGGTCGAAGCGATCTTGCTCAGTGATGACGGAGTGATCGGACGGTTCGGTCAGGGCGTGGACGCTATTGACGCAAATCAGCTTGCCACCGATTTCTAGAGTTTTCTCGGCGATGTTTTTGGTGCCGTTGACGTTGACATTGAAGACAGCGGGGTTGGGCTTAGATTTGATATAGACGATGGCGGCGGCGTGGATGACGTAAAGGCGCACGTCAGGGGGAAGCTGGAAAATTGCCGTGAGAGTGCTGGGTCTTGTGACATCGCCGACATAGATTTTGCATTTGAGATCGGTAAGAGCGTCGGCGCGGTTTTTCGCGGAAACGAGGGCGCGAATTTCGGCGTGAGGATCGGCTTGGTTGAGAGCGCGGATGAGATTGTTGCCGAGAAAACCATTAGCACCGGTGACGATATAAACTTTTTGCATATTCAGTATTATTTTAGCATAGAAAATGCCCTGGACGATGAAGTGCAGGGCAGATCTAAGCTCGAAGCTAGGAATTAGTTGTAGAGGTTTTCGACTGGAATCGATGGACCTTGGGTAGTAGTGATGAAAATGGATTTGACATAGCTGCCTTTGAGCGATCCAGGGCGATGACTCTTCAATGACTCGATGAAAGTATTGGCGTTTTCGAGTAATTTATCCTGGCCGAAGCTAGTTTTGCCGAGGCCGATGTGAATGATGGACTGCCTGTCGACGCGATATTCGACTTTGCCGGCTTTGGATTCTTTGACGGCTTTTTCGATGTCGGTGGTGACGGTGCCAGCTTTGGGATTAGGCATCAAGCCTTTTGGACCAAGGAGGCGAGCGAATTTACCGAGCTTTGGCATGTAGGCTGGAGTGGCGATGAGGACGTCGAAAGCGATCTCGCCTTTTTCGAGACGTTTCAAGAATTCTTCGTCTTCAGCGATGTCGGCGCCAGCGGCGAGGGCTTTTTTCGCTTCGTCGAGCGGAGCAAAAACGGCGACGCGGACGGTTTTGCCATTACCATGAGGCAAAACGACGGTAGCGCGGATGTTTTGATCGGCTTGGCGTGGGTCGACGCCGAGACGGACGTGAGCTTCGACGGTAGCGTCGAATTTGACCGGGCTGGTCTTGGTAGCGAGCTCAAGTGCGTCTTTTAGGCTGTAAACCTTGCCTTTTTCGACGAGTTTGGCTTTTTCTTGATATTTCTTGCCACGGCGCTCGATTTTGGGGCGGGCGATTGGTTTCGCGCCCTTTGGTTTCTCGCCGGCTTCTTCGGCGGCCTTAGTCTCGGCTTTGCGAGCTTGGCGCTCTTCTTCGGCTTTGACTTCCTCGACGTGTTTTTTGGATTTTTTGCCGGATTTGGCGAATTTTTCTTCGACAACTTCGGTGGTCTCAGCGACAGTCTCGGTGACTGGGGCTTCCTCAAGATTTTTTGCAGATTTATCTTCTGCCATGATAATTCCCTTTCTGTGGTGATAACGAGATAAACTCTCCCAACTTGGTTAAATAATAGGGTTATTGTAACAAAAAACTTGGAATTTGGCAAGAGGAAAGGGCATTTTAAGCTTGACTTTTTTAATAAAGTATGCTACAATGGAAAAATAAGGCTGATTTATGGCCAAAAACGTAAATGGTAGCTTAATAGGAGGAAGAGAAATGAATATAGTTTTAGGGTATGTGATCCTTGCTGTGGCAGTAGTTGTGGTGCCGGTTCTGCTAGTAAGAACGGATGTGGAAAAATGGCTGGCGAAAGTGATTTTCGATCTCTGCCGTAAGATCGTAGGAAATTCGCTTTCCCAGAAAGACCGGAGTTTGTTTTTCGCCTTGAGCGCTCCTCCAGAACTTTTTGTGCAATGGGATGATCTGCAACAGATTCGTTCGCTGTGTTTTATTAGTTGTAGCTGGATACTAGATCTGGTAGTTGCTTTCATGGTGGAGCTTGTGACGCCGGGTATGAGAGTAGACGTCCTTAAGTGTGCAGTGTTGGCAGTTTTGGTAATTATGCTCTCGCTGTTGATATCTAAGGTCTGGATGCTGTTCGTGAAGCCCTTACTTGTTTTACGCGATTTTATCGCAAGTTAATGTTTCATATAATTTCTCTTTGTCTCAGCGTGCCGCTCCTTCGGGGGTGGCTTTTCAAACAAAAAATGGGGTACGATTTGCTAGCAATCGTACCCCGAGCGTATGTTTTAGTCTTCAACGACTACGCCCATAGAGCGAGCGGTACCGGCAATGACTTTGACGGCGCCGTCGAGGTCGATGGCGTTGAGTTGGCCCATTTTGACCTTGGCGATTTCTTCGAGATCGGCGCGGGAAATTTTGCCAACTTTTTCGAGGTTGGGCTTGCCGCTACCTTTTTCGATTTTGATTTTTTCGCGGATGAGGTCGTCGACTGGCTGACCAAGACAGACCCAATCAAAGGTACGATCTTCGTAAACTTTGATGTGGACAATGACGTTTTTGCCATTGTATTCTTTGGTTTTTTCGTTGAAGGGGTTGATGAACTCCATCATATTAAGGCCCCACTGACCGAGAGTAGAACCGACTGGAGGCCCGGCTGTTGCCTTACCACCAGGAACGCGCAACTTCAAGTTGCCAATAACTTTTCCTGCCATGAAATATTTCCTTTTATCCGGGCTAGAAGCTCCCAGAAACGATTAATAATCGTGCGTAACGTATCTATTATAGCGCAGATAGGTGAAAATGTCAATGTGGTACTGAGCTATATGGATTTTAGGTATGTACGCTTTGAAGGTATTTTTGGATGAGTGGCGCTTGGCTGAGATAATGTTTCCACATACTGACATAGCGTCCAATTTTAGGTTGAAAAAGATCGCCGTAACCGCCGGTTTGGGATTCGTAATCATACAATGGGGTGCTATAATCGCCAGATTCAACCCATTTGGTGCGTAGACCAGCTGAGCTGAGCGGAGATCTAGCTTCGATGCCACCAAGCCAGCCTTCGTTGTTTTGATTACGATTGAATGTATAGTAATACCGTCCATCTTTGGAGGGAAAATGATCGACAGTGATATTGCCGTAGAGTGCTGTGTTGCTGGTGTAGGAAAGAAAGTCTTGTTGGAAGTTTGGTGCTTCGGTGCCAGGAATATCTAGTTGTTTCGGGTCAACTTTGTAATTCTTGGTCAAATGACCGAATTGAGCAGCTGGAGCGGCCGAAACTTCCTGATAATGCACGCCACGCATCTGGTGATGATAAAGGGCGGCCCGGTATGCATCAATGTTTTCATAACGCTTGGCGGTGCCAGCGAGACAGTAGGTAGCAGAAACTGGGTCAAGATCAACGTGCGGTTGCTGGGAGACTAGCTCGAGTGCGTACTGGGTTTCGATAGGCAAGGTTAAACTTTCCTCGCTGTAGCCTTTACCATACCAACCGATGCCGGAGCCGTCTTTGCCAGCAGCGTAATCGGGTAGGTAGCGCCAGACGCCCTGAGAATTGCTGCGGTAATATGAACAGATTTGAGTGCCATGTTCGGTTTTTACGTAGGCAGTGATGGCGGCGTGACTACCAGTAGTATAAGATGGTGAGAGGCTAATTTGTGTGTTTTCGAGATTGAAAGTATAAGTGGGAGCGAGGCCATAAGTTTTGAGCTGGTCTGGAGTAAGACGATAAGCTTGACCATTGAAGACAACTGGGTCGCCATCGATGTTGGCTTGACGTAAGATTTCGTTAGAAGCATCTTCGGATAGGCGATAAACGCTAACTTGCTCAGGGATCGATGGTGAAGTTTCTGCTTGTGATTGGAAAGCTTGCATAACTTCTTCGCGCTTGGTTTGAGCGTTGAGACTTTGAGCGGCTTTTGCTTCAAGCGATTTCATGGCTAGATAGTATTCGTAACGTTTGCCATAGATAGTACGTTTAAATTTCTCTATATCTTGCTGATATTCTGCAAGTTTTTGGGGTGAATTATGATCGGCGACATCTTTTAGAAAATATTGTTCGGAAGTCTCAAATTCAATGGGGGTAGGATAGCGGGACAAGAAATTTGTTACTGTAGCGGCTGTTAGGCTCTCCCACTGATTAGTCGGGATTTGATTCATATAAGCCAAGATGCGTCGTTCGTGCTTGCTACTTAGTGCAGCAAGGGTATGCTCAGGGCTGCCTTGGCGAGTGAGATCGGGTGTTGCGATATGCTGGAGGAGGGCGCTTTTGCGTTCGGGTTTAATATCTCCGTTAGCGAGTGAGGTATAGACGGCCGAGCGGAGTTGATCATTAACATTGTAATCTGGTTGTGCTACGATTGCTGCTCCCTCTAGAAACATACCGATGAGTTTACGTTCTTGGCGTTCACGTTGGAGTCGTTCAGCATTGGCGCGATCAACTTCTTGAGTAGCTGCGGTTTGGTGTTCTGTTGTGAAAACGGTTGGTGTCGGCTCAGCGGAGACTGGGGATTCAGGATCGCTGTGCGAAGCTTCTGATTGGCTGTGTCGATTGAAATTGAATAATCCCATAGTTTTATTATAAATTAAGCTCAGCATTTTGGCGAGGCTTAATTATAAGAAAGGCGGGGCTATTATTGTAGATTTTGGACTTGGAGGGCGTCGAGCTCGACTGGTGTTTCGCGGCCAAACATGGAAACCATGACTTTGAGCTTGCCTTTTTGGGAATCGATTTCGGAAACAGCGCCTTCGAAACCTTTGAAGGGGCCGTCGATGATAGAAACAACTTCACCGATTCCGTAATTGACGGAATATTTTGGATCTTCCACGCCCATGCGCTTCTTGATTTTGGCGATTTCTTTCTCAGAAACTGGTGTAGGATGGGTACCATTGCCGATGAAACCAGTGACGCCGGGGGTGTTGCGGACGATGTACCAAGTTTCGTCGGAGAGGCGCATTTCGATCAAAACGTAGCCTTGGAAGATTTTGCGATCGACGACCTTGCGTTTGCCGTTTTTGATTTCGATGCGTTTTTCTTTGGGGACGATGGCGTCAAAAATTTTGCCTTCGAGTTCGGGGCTGCCGACACGCTCTTTGATGCCGTTCGCGACCTTGTCTTCATAACCGCTGTAGGTACTGATAGCGTACCAAGCTCGGGTGTCATCATAACGATTTACTGCCATTTTAAATATCTCCTCTTGTAATGTTAATTATTTTACAGCCGTCTTAAATAAGAATGTAAATAGAGTGTCGAGTAATAGGATAAAAAGGAAGAAAATTGCACAATAGACTAGGACGGCGACGGTCATTTTCCAGGTGGCTTTGCGATTGGGCCAGCGGACTTGGCGAAGCTCGCGCCAGGAATCACGAATATAGCGGCCGAGAGCGACGAAGGGGCGAGCCAGGATAAAAACGGATTTGAGCGGTTTTTCGCCGTCGGATTTTTGGGATTTTTTGGCAAGGCGACGTTCTTTGCGGCTGAGTTTTTTGGGTTTGTTGAGTGCGGCATCGGCTTTGTCGACGGCCTGAAGAGTAGTCTTGCCGGTGTCGGTGACCACGAGCTCGGCGCTAGGGCGATCATCGTGAGCTGATTTAGACTGATCGTGCTGTGCCTCAGGCTTGGCATTACCGTGGCTCGGGGTAGCGCTAATTCTGGTGATGTGTTTGTTTGAGGAGCCAGCGCCAGCGGCTTTTTGAAGCTCCGCGGTCTTGGCTTTTTTCGTCTTATGCGACATGTGACTCCTTTCTTGTCTTCTAGAAACGGCTTCTTATGAAAAAAAGTCTGTTTCCAGACTGTCAAGTATATTTTACTACGGATAGGTAGTACTGTAAAGAGTTTTTGCTAGAAAAATGCCCCTCCGAGGAGGGGCGGGGTTGCCTAAAACTTAGGCGGTGCGCTGGCTGCTTTGATAAATGAGCGGCAGGTACTTGGCGCAGCGGCGAAGTTCTGTGTCTAGCCGTTCTTGGCGGCAGGCGGCCACGATGTCCTTGGCGCTCATCTCGCTGGGGCGGCTGTAATCAGAGGTACTGACGTTTTTGACTGTGTTCATGATGAATCACACTCCTCTTAAAAATTAGGCTGCAGAAGAGAGCCCATCTTTCTATAATAGCATACTTTATGAAATTTGTCTAGAGTTTTTTGAGATTTTAGACCTAGGGATGAGGGAAAGGAAAACTCGGTTCGCTCGATAACGAACCCAACTTCTTCCAATGACTATCTATCCCACCATTGATGAAATTATAACATAAAATTGTAATTTTGTCAATGGCTGGGGATGAGGGATTCGAACCCCCGAATGGTGGGACCAGAACCCACTGCCTTACCACTTGGCGAATCCCCATCGGATGTTACTATTATACCACAAAATTAATTATCAAGTGAAGAATTAGTGCTAGATGAGACTGGAATTGAGGTAGTAGTAATACTCGAGGAGGTCGCGTGAGTAATTTTTGATGAGGGCGAGACGAGGAGTTTTCGGATCTGTGCTGGTGGGCGGAATGATAAGCATCCGAGTAATGCCAATTTGCTCGACGAAGGCGGGATTGTGGCTAACCATAATGATGGTGCCCGAATAATCTTTGAGATTTTGGCCGATGATTTTTTGAGTTTCGGGATCGAAATGGTTAGTCGGTTCGTCGAGGATAATGAGATTTGCGCGCTGAAGAAGGATTTTGCAAAGAGCGACGCGCGCCTTTTCGCCGGGAGAGAGGACGGAAACCTTTTTGTAAATGTCGTCGCCGTAGAAAAGAAAGTTGGAGAGGGCGGCGCGTAGGTCGGTTTCGGTAAAACCATAGGATGCAACGTTGTCGAGAACGTTGCGCTGCTCGTTTAAAATTTCTAATTCCTGGGCATAGTAAGCGATGGTAGTATTTTGGCTAAAAATTATACTGCCACTAGTAGGCTGAAGTTGGCCAACGATGAGTTTAAGTAGGGTGGATTTACCAACGCCGTTTTCGCCTACAATTAAGAATTTTTCCCCACGATCGAGCGAGAAAGAAAGCTTTTCGTAAAGTAGGGGTCCGTCTGGATAATGAAAACTGAGATTTTGGATTTCGAGCGGGGTGCGGCCACTGGGTCTTGCGGGTGAAATGTCGAGATTGACGTGTTGGTATTCTTGTTCTCTGGTTTCGAGCTCGGCGAGTTTCTTCGCGAGGACTTTTTCGCGTTGATGTCCCATGCCGATGAGAGCGGTATTGCTGCGTTTGGTGGCGCGAGCGCGGGCGACGAATTCGCTGAGGCGTTTGATTTCGCGTTCCTGTTCGGTAATGCGAGCGTCGGCGGCAGCGAGATCGGCAGCATATTGGCGGCGAAATTCAGTGTAGTTCCCTTTGTAGACTTTAATTTTGTGTGTAGTTTTGTTGACGAAAAGAGTTTTGTTGGTGACTTGATTAAGAAAATCAATGTCGTGGGAAATGACGAGGACGGTGCCATTATAATTACGGAGAAAATTAGCAACGAACTGTTTGGTTTCGACATCGAGATGATTGGTTGGCTCGTCGAGCAAAAGCAGGCCGGCGTTTTCGAAGAGAACTTTGGCGAAGGCGACTTTAGATTTTTGGCCGCCGGAAAGTGCGGACATGGGGTGATCGACGAGAGCAGAGAGTTGCATTTTTTCGAGAATTCGCAGTAGCTCATAGTCAAAATTAGCTAAGTCGTAAGAATCGATCAGCTCTTGGAGTTTGGTGATGCGGGAGAGAATGGCAGAGCTGTTGGGGTGTTTGGCGAGTTTTTCGTATTCGAGATTAAGCTGATCTTGCAACGCGTCGACAGGGCGGCCGGAGGCGACGTAGTCCCAGACGGTGAGATGGTCGTTCTCGGCGGGAATGGTGATTTCTTGGGGGAGATAGCCGAGGCGGAGGCTGGGTAGGATAATCTCACCATCGTCTAATTTCTGCTCACCCAGGATGATGCGAAAAAGAGTAGTCTTGCCAGCGCCATTTACCCCGACGATACCAACTTTGTCTTTGGTTTCGAGGCTGAAGCTGCAATCGTCGTAAATAATTTTGGTGCCGTAAGCGAGCTGAAGATGAGTGGCTTTCATGGGAGTATTATAGCATAGAGAAAAGGACGATACCGGAATGATCGTCCTTTTCGGGGTTGGTTTTAGAATGTGACGGTTTTATTTCTTGAATTCAAGAGACTTGAAGATAAAGTCGCCAACGTTTTTCCATTCGTCTTTGAGTTTGTCTTCACAGTTGAAAGTGACAATGACCAATTTATCATTATCGGTGAAGAACATCATGCGGCTGAAGACGCTCTCGTTGCCAGATTTAAGAGTGAGGTCGATGGTACCGACGTTGTGATTTTCGACGGTATAGTAATCCGTACCGTGAACGGTAGCCCCGCCGACGCCGAGGACAGTTTTCATGGTGTCGAGATAATCTTTGATTTGGTCGTTCTTGAAGGTTTCGCCAGTCAAGCTAATTGTAATAGCGACTTCGTTGTCATTGATGTCGGTGTAGGCGACGTTTGGTGCGTCCTCGCCGTAATCTTCTTTAAGTTGGTCAGCGTCGAGCTTCTTGAAACGAGTTGGGACTTTGATGCGGAAGTTGGCGTCATCAACTGTAATGAACCCAGTTTCAATTTTTTCACCTTTGCCGGTTTCGACAACCATGGCTGGATCGACCTTGGAGCTATTGATGAGTGAAACAATGCCCCAAGTGGCAAGACCGACAATTAGGAGTGCTCCGAGGATGCCAAGGATAATTTTCCAGAGATTGTTTTTGTTAGATTTTTTCGCAGGACTGGCAGCTGGCTTGGTAGTAGTGGTTTTCGTAGTGGTTTTAGCGGTAGTTTTTGGTGTTTCAGGGGTCTTAGCGGAAGTAGTTTTGTTTGAAGTTTTTTTGGTAGAAGTCGACTTAGCCTTAGCCGTTGGCTTCTTAGCTTTTGCATTTGTTGCCACAGTTTTTACTCCTTTTAACTAATAATGCTTGTGTTTATTATATACCACGTTCAGGAAACTGTGAAGAATTTTCGGTGGCGGTGACTTGCTCTTTGTAGCCCGTCAGTGCAGCAAAAGGTGCGAATTGGGCGGCGCGATCTTCCAGGCTCATAGGCGGGTGTTGATGAGAAACCGGGCGGGGTAAATTAATAATATCGTCGTAGTTAGTATGGTTTGACATAATGCGATCTAGGCTTGATGCCCTCCGATTTGGTGATTGCGTTTCATGGCGGTGGCGCCTTCTTCGAAATTGAGACCGCGGAGGATAGAATTTTTGCCGTAACGTTTGCGGATGGCGAGGATGGCTTTTTGCAGACGGTTTTCGCGGAGGAGCTTGCCACGCTTTTTGGGATGATTCAGGAAGAGACTGAGCTGTTCGTAGCGCGAATGGCTCGTGTCTAATACGGAAACGAGATTGTTGACACTGAGATTTAATCTGCGGATAGTGAATTCGGGATTGACGTACTGATCGTAGACGCGAAGAAAAGCGTCCATTAGGATTTTGGACGAGGCGGTATAATCTCCGAGGGCGAAACTACCGTGAGCAGACTTGGGGACTTGGCGACCGTAACGATCGAGTTTGAGGTCTTTAGCAGTGAGCTGATTTTTCGCTAGGTTGAGACTGGAGCGATCGTAACTAACGTGGAGGGTAAGTTGGTTGGTCTCTAATTGTTTGTCGATGAGATTAAAAGCTAGTTCGTCAGCCATTTCTTTGACGATGAGGCGGGCTTTAGTAAAATTATACGGCGTCGAGAGGACTTGGCCGCTGCAAATACTTTTGGTGCGTGGCTGATAGTGTTTAATGGCGGCGATAGTGGTCGGTTCATAGCCCCAAGCATGATCGATGAGAAGTTCGGCATTCACGCCAAAAAGTTGATAAAGTAAATCTTCATTGATGAGCGAGCAACGAGCAACATCGCCGAGAGTATACATTTGATGTTTGGCGAGTTGTTTGGCGTAGCCGGGACCGATGCGCCAAAAATCCGTGATTGGTTGATGTGCCCAGAGCTGAGTGCGAAAACTAATTTCGTCAAGGCTAGCAATGCGTACACCTGCAGCGTTGGGAGTAGCATGTTTCGCGACAATATCCATGGCAACTTTAGCCAAGAAAAGGTTGGTGCCGATGCCGGCAGTCGCGGTAATACCAGTATCATTGTAGACGTGGGTGAGAATTTTGGCGACATATGCTTCGGCGCTAAGGCCGGACATTTTGAGGTAGCTGGTCAGGTCGCAAAAAACTTCGTCGATTGAATAAGCAAAGATGTCTTCGGGAGCAATATGTTGGAGATAGATTTGGTAAATTTTTTGGCTGTAATTCATGTAGTGCGACATGCGCGGTCTGGCGATGATGAAGTCTTCTTTGACGCGTTGTTTGACTTCAAAAAGACGAGCGCGGCCGGGGAGATGGTATTTAGATTTGAGCGAAGGCGAGATGGCGAGGCAAATGGTTTTGTCAGTACGGGAAGCGTCAGCTACGACGAGGTTTGTAGTCAGAGGATCGAGACCACGTTCGCAACATTCGACGGAGGCGTAAAAAGATTTGAGATCAATGGCGGCGTAATATTTTCCCATAAGCTTGCTTTTAGTATACTAAAACGTACTCTTTAGTAAAGAGTACGTTTGGTGAAGCGGGGAGTACGATTTTTTATTTGTTTTTGTAGCTGCGCAAGATTTCGCCTAGGCTCATTTTGGTGCCGTAGCGAAGCATGGCGTTGGAATAGATCCTGATTGCGACGCGAGCGATAATGAGAATCGTGACGGCGAGGATAGCAAGAGACAATGCTACTTCCCAGCCGCTAGCAAGTCCCATCATAATGCGAATTGGCATACAGAAAGGAGACGAAATGGGAAAAAGAGCGGCGAAGACATTGAGGCTGCTGGTTGGATCGGTGAGTGTGAAGTAGGCGAGGTAGAAGCCGAAGGCGGAAAGGAGAGCGACGGGTGTGTTGGCGGACTGAATATCTTCTGGTTTGCTGACGGTAGAGCCGGTGAGAGCATAGAGCAGAGCGTAGACTGAGTAACCAAGTAGGAAGTAGATAATTGTGATGATGGCGAGGTAAGGTGTGAAGGTGGAGAGATCGAAAACTTGGCTGAGTGAATCGGTACCGATAAAAGTGAGGGCGCAAAGAATGGCTGTGACGCCGAAGAGCAGAATCTGCAGTAAGCCGACAAGACCGATGCCGATGGTTTTGCCGAGGATAATGGCGGTGGGGCTAGTAGATGTGACGAGGGTTTCCATGATTTTGGAAGTTTTTTCGGTCGTGATGGAACTGGAAACTTGGTAGGCGCAGAAATAAATTGCATAGAAGAGCACGATGGAAAGCAACATCATGACGAAAATATTACCGCCGATGGTTTGTTCTTCAGTTTGCTCGAGGCTGAATTCGAAATTAGGATTTAGGGATTGGATTTGCTTGTCGGAAAGACCTAGTTTATGGATTTGAATGTTGGTATAAAGTGCGTTGAGATGGTCGAGGAGGCCTTGAGGGAAACCGTTCACAAGTGCGGTATTTTTGACGATATAACGAATTTTGGCACCGTCGGCTTGCTTTTCGACAATCACGGCGGAGTCGATACTGCCGTCTTCGAGTTTGGTTTTGATGGTTTCATAATCGGAAGGTTGGATATCCAAAGTGTAGCCGAGATCGGCATCGTTTAATGCGCCGAGCTGATTTTCGAAAAGATTGCTTTGGTCAGAAATGAGGATAGTGTCATTGAGATTGTCGGCACCGAGAGCATTGATAATATTCGGAATATTGAAGCCGAGCACGATGAGGATCAGAATGAAAATAGTGGAGATGCGGAAGGATTTGCGCCCGAGCATATCCTTCATGGTGAATTGAACAACTGTGATAATGTCGCGCATATTAAGCCTCGACTTTCTCGATGAAAATATCGTTTAGAGTTGGTTTCATAATTTCAAAGCGGTCGACTTTAACATGATTTGCGACGAGCGTATCGAGCAATTGATATGCATCAGCTTCAGAATTGATTTTGAGCGTGTAATGCCGATTGGCTTCGTTCTCGATGTTGATTTGGGACTTTTTGAGATATTTAGTAATGTCTTGATCGGTATCAACGATAACACGATTGGCAGGATAGGTGGCTTTGATTTCTTTCAAATTGCCTTGAAGGACGGTCTTGCCTTTGTTGAGAATGAGAATATCTTGGCAAAATTCTTCAATGGTAGACATTTGGTGGGCGGACATGATGACAAATTTGCCTTTGCGGACAAGTTCGACGATGATGTTTTTGATGATTTCGGTATTTACAGGATCGAGGCCGCTGAACGGTTCGTCGAGAACGAGTAAATCTGGATCATGAATGATGGCGGTGAGGAATTGGATTTTTTGTTGATTCCCTTTCGAGAGACGCTCGGCAGGTATGTCGAGATATTCTTCGACTTTGAGAACTTTGGCCCATTTCTGAATTGATTTTTGGGCGGCTTCTTCAGTCATGCCTTTGAGCGCGGCAAAATACATGAGTTGGTTGCGGACTTTGATTTTTGGATAGACGCCACGTTCTTCGGGTAAGTAGCCGAAATTTACTTTTTTACGATCAACTTCAGCGTCATTCCAAGTGATTTCTCCGCTATCTTTGGTGATGATACCTAGTAGCATGCGAATGGTGGTAGTTTTGCCGGCACCATTAGTACCGAGCAAGCCGTAGACACCTGGTTCACTCAAGCTGAAGGAAATTTTATCGACGACTTTTTTGCCGGCGAAGGACTTTGAAACGTCTTTAAGAACTAAACCGTTCATTTTTTCCTTTCTGTAAACTTTTGCGTTAATTATAGCACGGGGGGGGGTAGTAAATACTAGTCTATATTGACGCCTTGCTTAAGTAGCTTACGGTTGGTGAGGTAAAGGATAATGCAGTGGCAGGTGTAAACGGTGCCAATATAGAAGAAGGCATGAGCCATGAAACTTAAATCGAGATCGTAGCCTGAGCCAACAACGGATGGGCCGTGGAGCATATTGAGGATGGTGGGATCAAAATTACTAATGAGGAAGAAGATGCCAACGACAAGCAGACTGCCGATGAAATAAGCTCCAAGTCCGGAAATTAAGGCGATGCTTTTGCCGATACGGTTACTGAGGATGATGCCGAAAAGCCCGCAGAAAGTAAGGAAGATAAACTCAGTGAGAGCAGCAAAGATATAGCTGAGATAAGAGGCGATGCTCAATGGTTCGACATGATAATATTCGCCGACACAGTGACTACAACCACCGATAAGCCCAAGCGATTCGAGAAGCTGTTGGCCGTCACGGGTAAGAGGGAGAATAAAACAATTAATGACAATGACGACGATGATGCTGATAAAAGTAATTAAGATAAGACAAACTTGGGCATTCCAAAGTGTGTGGCGCGGAATAGGCAAAGTGTGCGTGAGGTAGGCTTCGTCGCCGTAAAAGTTAGATTTGAAACGACGCCAAATTGTCATAATTGCTACGGCAACTAGCAAAATGAGCGAGCAAGAAATCATGAATTGAGATAGACCATGGAGAAACTGCTGAAGATCGTTTGCCATGATGGTATAGACAACGATTTCTTGCCCGTCATGAATTTCGGTAGTTATAACTGTGTCATAGGTAGTGAACGTGAAAAGCAGGACGCTGGCGAAGAGCGCAATCATGAACGGCAGGATTGCTTTAAGGATTGGACCGAGGTTGTGTTTAATAAGTTTTAGAAGCATAGATAAGTTCCCTGTTTAGTGATTGGCGTTAGTTAGCAGTGGCTTTGAAAGTTTGGCGGAAGATTTCGTCGACTGAGGCATGATGCTCGTTGCGGAGGATGTCGGCTTCGGCGGTGAGAATAATTCTGCCTTTGTCGATGAAAATTACTTCGTCAAGAATACGCTCAATATCGGCGATGAGATGAGTCGAAATTAAGACGCTGGCTCCTTCATCAAAATTATTTAAAATCGTGTCTAGAATATAGTCGCGCGTGGCGGGATCGATGCCGCCGAGCGGTTCGTCGAGAATATACAGTTTCGCATGACGACTCATGACGAGAATGAGCTGTAATTTTTCTTGCATGCCTTTACTCATTTTGGAAATACGAAGATCGGGGGTGAGATTTAAATCTTGGAGGAGACGCTCGGCTTTTTGCTGGTCGAAGTTGCTGTAAAACTCGCTGAAATAATGCAAGACTTCGGAGATGGTCATACTAGTATCGAGATAAGTGCGTTCGGGTAGATAGGCAATATTTAACTTGCTAGAAATGCCAATCGGCTCGCCTTCAAAAAGAATCGTGCCGCTAGTGGGAGTGAGGAGGTCGTTGGCTAATTTGATCATAGTGGTCTTGCCCATGCCGTTTTGGCCGAGTAAACCAACGATTTTGCCGTGAGGAATTTTGAGATTAATGTCGTGAAGGACTTCTAAGTTGCCAAATTTTTTATAAATTTTATTATATGTTAATAAGGGCGGTTGATTAGGCATTTATTTTTCTCCTTTTTGTAGAAAATTAATAATATCAGCGCGTGAAAAACCTAACTCAGAGATTTCTGTGAGGAATTTCTTGATTTTGGTCTCGGCGTAGCGTTCGCGTCGTTTTTGTAGGAACTTGACGTCGTCGGTGACGAATTTGCCGTTAGTGCGCATCGTGATGATGAGACGTTTGTCTTCAAGTTCTACGAGGGCTTTCTGCATGGTGTTGGGATTAACTTTGGCAGTGGCGGCGAGATCGCGAACGGACGGAAGTTTGCTGCCGGGGGAGAATTGTCCGGCAATAATATAAAGCTCGAGCTGCTCTACAAGCTGGAGATAAATTGGGCGTTCGTTAGAAAAATTGAATTTCATAGTAAATATCATTGTATTACTTACTTAATACAATGATATTCTGAGTTGAATGATGTGTCAAGAGTTTTTAGACGTCCCAATCGAAACCTTCACCAAAATGACCGTAGCGTGCGGTAGGTTCGTAAATTGGACGCTTGAGATCGAGCGTGCTAATAATGCCTTGAGGAGTGAGATCGTAACCGGTGATTTGTTCGTGTTTGCCATCGATGATGACGGTCTTTTCGAGCGGCTCAGCCTGGCCGATAGCATAAGCGAGGCGAACAAAAACTTCTTTGGCGTGACGTTCGCGCAAATAATCAACGGCAATGCGACGCGCTATGTAGGCGGCAGAACGATCAACTTTGGAAGGATCTTTGCCTGAGAAAGCGCCACCACCAATCGGAATGCGCGGACCGTAATTATCAACGATTAGTTTGCGGCCGGTGAGGCCGGTATCAGCATCGAAGCCACCTTGGTTCCAATCGCCAGCAGGATTGAGATGGAGGACGGGCTGGCCGGGGAGTTTTTCTTGTTCAAGAAAAGTCTGTACGAGAGCCTCGAGTTCACTACGAGAGGTGTTTTGGAAGCTAGCAACCACGGAGTGAAGTTCCCAAGAATCGTCGCTGTGATTCATAAGAGTGACTTGAGTTTTGCCATCATAAGGATGTTTAGCAAAAATGAATTGATTCAAGCGGCGAGATAAGACTACCTCGCGCGGAAGTAATTCGGGAGTTTCGCTCGTAGCGTAACCAATCATAATTCCCTGGTCGCCGGCACCACCGGTGTCGACTCCCTGAGCGATCTCGGGGCTCTGAGCGACGAGATTGATGTCGATCTTGAGATCTTTGCCAGTAATACGTTTGACGATGGCTTTGATATCGGGAGTTTTGACACGAGAGGTGACTTCGCCCACGATAAAAATTTGATTATGCCCACCACATGATTCGACGGCGACGCGAGAATTAGGGTCTTCGGCTAAATAAGCGTCGAGAATTGCGTCAGAAATTTGATCGCAAAGTTTATCTGGGTGTTTGGGTGAAACGCTTTCGGCGGTTCGAAATGTAGTTAGAGTATCCATAGCTCAAGTATAACGGTTTTTATTGAGCAGGACAAGCGGTTTGGAGTATAATAGAAGGTATGAAGGTTGCGATTTTTACGGATATTTATGCACCTTGGGGAGACGGGGGGATTGCGACTTCGGTGCGTGCGCAAAAAGATGAATTGGAACGACGAGGACATGAGGTAACGGTCTTCTGTCCGGGTTTTAATGCGCATGAGAAAAATGTTGTCACGGTGCCAAGTCATAAATGGCTGAAGATTAATGGTGCAGTGCTAGCGAAGCGTCCGGGAGCAATAGAAAAGTTTGTGCTGGCTAAGATGAAAAATTTTGGAGAGGACTTTGATGTAGTTCATGTGCATTACGAGGCGAGTTGTAGTATTGCGGGCGTGCGACTGGCGCAGCGATACAATTTGCCTTTAGCGCAGACGATGCATGGACGAGAAGATATGGCAATTGCGGTGAATGTGCCGCATCCATGGAAGTTTATGGTGGCCTGGGCTCTCAATTTTTTGCATAGTCGGTATTTGCCACATCAAGAAAAAGTGCAGCGTGATAAATATCAAGCTTTGACGCGTGCGCGGGCGAAAATGTGGGAGTTGATGGTAAATCAGGCGGAGAATGCAGATGTGGTGGTGACGCCGTCAGAACATTTTGCGAGAAAATTGGAGCATTATGGCGTAACGAAGCCGATTGTGGCGGTCTCGAATGGTATACCGAAGGAATTAGTGGATATGAAATATCAACTACGCATGATGGCGGATGGTGATGTGCTGAAAATGGTGTGGAATTCGCGGGTCTCAAAGGAGAAACGAATTATGCCGTTTTTGCAGGCTTTAGGAATGTTGAAACGGCCGTATATTGTCTGGATTTATGGCAACGGTAATATGATGAAAAAAGCCAAAAAATATGCCAAGGAAAAACAGTTGAAAGTAAAATTCTATGGCGCCGTCAAACGTGCGAAGATTGTGGCGAGAATGCAAGAAGCACATCTAGGAATTATGGCTTCGTATAATTTTGATACGCAAGGAATGACTTTGCTTGAGGCGGAGGCGACGGGGCTGCCGGTGTTTTTCTGCGATCCGGAAATGACGGAAGTTGTGCCGCAGGGTGGTTATGTATTGGCGGGTGGGCCGGAAGCGGTGGCGATGGCAATTAGTCTGGAGAATTTGAAGCCGGAGAATATTGCGGAAATGAGCAAAGTGATGATGGAGCATCGCAAGGAAGTGTTGCAGGAAGTGCAAATTAAAAAATTGCTAGCTGTGTATAAGCTAGCCAAGGCTGTGAAAGCAGAGAAAGAAAAGACGGCCGTCTAGATATGTGACGACCGCTTTTTTGGATGTGACTTTTAGGACCTTTTAGATCTTTTTTGCAGGGCTTTGGTGACCTTTTTGAGGGCGTCTACAAAACGGTGGTTTGACTCGGTGAGCCGGTCCCATTTGTAGATCATGAGACTGGCGCCGATTGCAAGGATTACGAAGACGAGGAAATGTTTGAGCTGATCTGGCCAACTGGTGGCTGCAAGGAGTAGGAAGAGACCGATTGCGATGCCGCAGAGATAGATGATACGACGACGAATGATGATTCTGTGGCGTTCTTCGCTGGTGATGATACCTAACTTGAGACGGCGTTGTAGGTCGATTTCGACAGCAGTGCAGTAAATAGCAATGAGGCTGCCAGCAGTTAAGGTGATGGTCTTGATAAAGAAGCTTTGGGTGAGCAGGAAGAATGCACAGGCAACAATCATCAGGATATCCGAAGTGTGTTCGATGGCCTGTACCACTCTGGGAATTCGCCACCAACGATGTTTACCGTCATCGGGGTAGGGCCAGCGTCGATGTGCTGGACCGTCGAAGGCGTCACAGAGTTCGCCGGCGACAAAGATCCAGATTGCGAGGTCTGCCGAGGTGTGCCTAAAAGTCATTCCGAAAAGAACTAGTGCCAGAATAATTTCTGTAGCACTCAGGATATCGGCAATGTGATATTTTCTCATAATATCCTCCCCTTTCATAAACCCGCCGATAGTTCCATTATACCACAGATGTCTTAAAAAGTCAATAGTTTTTGGTGGTTTTAGGCAAAAAGTACAGCGGCAGTAGTGGCTTCAAGAGGTTTATTCGGATTATAAAGATTGAAAGCGGTGATTTTCGCTGCGAGCTGGCCTGACCAGAGAGATAGCGGTGAATAGGTGGTGCGAGTAATGGGAGTCGAAACAATGTGGCCGGAGTTTGCAACGAGAATTTGGTCTTGGTGGAAGGTGAGGATGGTGGTGGGGTAGGTGAGGGTGAACTTGTGCAAGGTTTCGATAACGGGGACGAGTGGTTCGGAGAGGAGGATCATTTTGGGATAATAGACGGCGCGAAAGACTTTTTGAAGTTGGGCCATGGAGGCGACGAGAAAGAGGGAGGGATGCTGTAAAATTTGGTCGCTGGACGGTGCGAGTAAATCGACTGCATCGCGAGTGATCAGTAGAGGCGCGGGAGTGGCATTGGACTTGAGACTGGAAGTAATGGCCTCGGTAAGTGCGATGGCCGTAGCGGAATTACGCGAAAGGTCGCCAGCAAGGATAGTGGAGGAAGAGTCGGATAAAGCTGAGTTTAAGGGTGCGGATTTTGCGAAGGAGCCGCTGGTGGTAGAGGGGGCAAAATTGAGATTGGATAGAGGTGGTAATTGATTGCGCAAACTGTCGGGGAGGAGAGTGGAGACTTGTTGGAATGGGAAGTTTTGGGATAGAAACTCGGAGATGCGAATAATGGCTGAAAAATTCTGGCTATTGCCTCCGATGACGGTGACTTGGCCAGTTTTTTGCTCGGGAATATTCCAACTTAGCTCTGCGAATAAGGGCTGGGTTTGTTTTTGCCAGTATGAAAAATCGTTGGCGATGGGAGCAAAATGTGCCACACTAAAACTCCAGCTCAATTGAAACGGGACAATGGTCGGAGCCAAGGTACGATTCGTGAATTTCGGCGTTTTTTAAATGTGGCAGGAGGGATTTTGAGATGAAAAAGTAGTCAATGCGCCAGCCAATGTTGCGTTCACGAGCGTGGGACCAATGTGACCACCAAGTATAACGTTGCTCAGCTGGATGAAGCTCGCGGAAAGTGTCGATGAAACCGGCGGCAAGGAGGTTGCTAATACCTTGGCGTTCGGCGTTGGTAAAGCCAGGGTTTTTCGTATTGTCTTTGGGTCGGGCAAGATCGATTGGAGTATGAGCGGCGTTGAAATCACCACAAATCACGACTGGCTTCTGTTCTTCTAGAAGCTGAAGATGTTTGAGGAGGGCTGGATCCCAGAGATTTTCGCGGAGCCCGAGACGAGAGAGATCGGGTTTGCTGTTGGGGACGTAGACGTTGACGAGGAAAAAATCAGGAAATTCGATGGTTTGCAGACGGCCTTCGCAAAGGGGCGTGCCGTGCTGATCTTCGTGCCATGGATAGCAAGATTGGAGACACTTTGGAAAAGCATCAGAGACGCTGAACGGAGCGATTTTGGTAAAAACTGCGGTACCAGAATAACCCGGGCGGTCGGCACTGTTCCAAATTTCAGTGTATGCGGGTAAATCGACTTCGGCTTGGCCGGGTTTGGCCTTAGTTTCTTGGAGGCAGAGGATGTCTGGCGCGGTAGCATTGATAAATTTGAGGAAAGTACCTTTTTTAAGACCGGCGCGTAGGCCGTTGACATTCCAAGAATAGAGCTTAAGACGCATTTTAGGCATATCTCCCGCGTGCAAAATCGCGTTTTTTGATGGTTTCGCGTTTGTCGTATTTTTTCTTGCCTTTGCCGGTAGCGATAATGAGTTTAATAT